>NZ_JBHUZM010000019.1:0-85830 GCF_042667665.1 Streptomyces sp. NPDC057307
CCCAATCCACCAAGTGGACGAGGTCGGGGTATCAACATATCTGGCGTTGACTTTTGGCACGCTGTTGAGTTCTCAAGGAACGGACGCTTCCTTTGTACTCACCCTCTCGGGCTTTCCTCCGGGCTTCCCTTCGGTTCTTGCTGTCCTGCGTTTCCGACTCTATCAGAACCTTTCGGCGCCTGATTCCCAGTCAGCGGGTTTGTCTTTCCGGCCCTTCGGCCGTTCCGACGTTTCAAACTCTAGCCCGTTTCCCCGTCGACTCACAAATCGAGTCCCGGTAATGGATTTCGGCATGCCGAAATTGTTCCCGGTCGGGGGCGTCCCGCAGAGTTTGTGTGCCGCATTCAAGCGGCGGGAGTGTGTCGTAGAACCGTTACGGCTCCATGACAACTCGAAGAACCTTACGGACCGGTCCCGGTGGTGTCAACTTGGGCCGTTCGCCCTCCGTCAACCGCAGGTCAGTCCAGGTCGGTCAGGCGTCCGCCGGCGTCCGGCTGGGCGTGTTCCACGCGGCGGAGGAGGCGGATCAGCAGCTCTCCCAGCACTCCGCGTTCGTCGCCCGAGAGGTCCTGGAGCAGGTCCTCCTCGAAGTTCGAGGCCATGCGCATGGCCTCCAGCCACTTCGTGCGGCCCTCGTCCGTCAGCTCGACGATCACCCGGACCCGGTTGTTCTCGTCCCGGTCGCGCGTGACCAGGCCCTCGCCCGCCATGCGGTCGACGCGGTGGGTCATCGCCGCCGGGGTGAGGCCGAGGCGCTTGGCCAGCTCGCCCGGGCCCAGGCGGTACGGGGCTCCCGCCAGGACCAGCGTCTTGAGGACCTCCCACTCGGCGTTGCTGATGCCGAGGTCGGAGACCTGTCGTCCGTACGCCACGTTCATCCGGCGGTTGAGGCGGCCGAGCGCCGAGACGACCTTCTCCACCTGGGGGTCGAGGTCGTCGAACTCTCGCTGATAGGCGGCGATCTGT
The DNA here is from genome assembly GCF_042667665.1 of Streptomyces sp. NPDC057307. Taxonomy (NCBI): domain Bacteria; kingdom Bacillati; phylum Actinomycetota; class Actinomycetes; order Kitasatosporales; family Streptomycetaceae; genus Streptomyces; species Streptomyces sp. NPDC057307. Next base: position 967 of record NZ_JBHUZM010000019.1, read on the forward strand.
TCGTCGAGGCTCGGTTCCTCGGGGGTGTCTGACATGCCGCGCAGTATGGCACGCGCATCGTTCGCGTTGAAGTCCTTCGATGTGTATTGTTAAGGCTCTAACTTTAGCTTTGAAGTCTTCAGGGCTCAGTTCTTGCAGTCTTGAGTCTTGAGTTCTTCGGTCTTCGGCTTCCCCTCTCGATCCTTCGATCTTTCGATCCTCCAAGGCAGGTGAGTGTGACCAGGGTGATGGGCGCCGCGATGCGCCGGATCCAGGCAGGGAACGCGCTGAGCGCGTTCGGGCTCGGGTTCACCGTCCCGTATCTCTATGTGTATGTGGCCCAGGTGCGGGACCTGGGTGCGAGTACGGCGGGGGCCGTGCTGGCCGTCTTCGCCATGGCCGCGCTCGTCGCCCTGCCCTTCACCGGTCGCGTGATCGACCGGCGCGGGCCGCTGCCCGTGGTCGTCGGTGGTGCGGTGCTGGCCGCCGTGGGCGCCGTGGGCATGGGGGTGGCGGCCACCGTGCCGACCGCCGTGCTCTCGGCGGCCCTGCTCGGTGCCGGTACCGCTGTCATGCAGCCCGCGCTCGCCACGATGATCGTCTGGTGCTCGACCCCGTCGACCCGTACGCGAGCCTTCGCGACGCAGTTCTTCCTGCAGAATCTCGGGCTCGGCGTCGGTGGTCTGATCGGTGGGCAGCTCGTCGATGTCAGCCGGCCGGGGAGCTTCACCCTGCTGTTCGGTATCGAGGCCGCCATGTTCCTGGTGCTGGCCGCCGTCGCGGGGACGGTCCGGCTCCCCCGTACGTCCTCCGTCTCGTCCGCGCTTCCCAAGGAGGCCGCGCGGACCGCGGGCGGTGGGCTGCGCGCGCTGCTCGGGCACCGGGCGATGGTCCAGTTGTGCGTGCTGGGCTTCGTACTGTTCTTCGCCTGCTACGGGCAGTTCGAGTCCGGGCTGGCCGCGTACGGCACCGAGGCCGCCGGGATCGATCCGTCGACGCTCGGGATCGCGCTGGCCGCGAACACCGCCGTGATCGTGGTCGCGCAGTTCGTCGTGCTCCGGCTGGTCGAGCGGCGCAGGCGGAGCCGGGTCATCGCCGCGGTCGGGCTGATCTGGGCGGTCGCCTGGATCGTCGCGGGGTACGCGGGCCTGGGGCACGGGAGCCAGACGATGGCGACGGCCGCCTTCATCTCCACGTACGCGCTGTTCGGGCTCGGTGAGTCGATGCTGTCGCCGACCGTGGCTCCGCTGGTGGCCGACCTGGCACCGGACGAGATGGTCGGGCAGTACAACGCCGCTTTCGCTCTGGTCAAGCAGCTCGCGCTGGCCGTCGGGCCCGCTGTGGGCGGGCCGATGGGGGCCGCGTTGCACGGCCCGTACATCGTGACGTTCGTGCTCTTCTCGCTCGGTGTCAGCGTGCTGGCGCTGCGGCTGGGCCGGCGGCTCACGCCCGTACAGGACCAGCCGTCACTCGCGCGTACGTCGCGCGTGGTGGCCGTACACAAGCCGGAGACCGCCGTGACCGCCTCCTCGTGACCGCCTGCCTCCTAATGAGGGAGCGCGAACTCGCACCAGACCGCCTTGCCGCCGCCCGGTGTACGGCGCGAGCCCCAGGACGAGGCGATCGTGGCGACGATGGAGATGCCACGGCCCGCCTCGTCCGCCGGTTCGGCGTGGCGGCGCAGTGGCAGATGGTCGTCCCCGTCGGTGACCTCGATGATCAGCCGGCGGTCCGTGCGGCGGAGTCTGAGGCGCATGGGCGGGGTGCCGTGCTGGAGGGAGTTGGCGACGAGTTCGCTGGTGGCGAGCACGCCCAGGTCTCTCAGCTCGACGGGGAAGCGCCACGAGGAGAGGACTCCCGAGGCGAACGCGCGGGCGCGCGGCGCCGCCTCGATGCCGCCGAGGAGGTCGAGCGCGGCGTTGTGGAACAGCTCGGCGGCGTGCCCGGTGCGGGCGGGGTGCTGGAGGACCAGTACCGCGACGTCGTCGTCGTGCTCGGCCGTGACCCCCATCGCGCGGATCAGCCGGTCGCAGACGACCTGGGGTGATCCCTTGGCCCCGGCCAGCGCGCGCTCCAGGGAGGCCACGCCCTCGTCGATGTCCTCGCTGCGGCGCTCGACGAGACCATCCGTATAGAGGACGGCGGTGGAGCCGGGCGCGAGGTCGATCGTGCCGGACGTGTGGATCCAGCCGCCGGTGCCGAGCGGGGGTCCTGTCGGATCGGCCGCGCGCGCGACGGTGCCGTCCTCGGCGCGGACGAGGATCGGCAGGTGGCCCGCCGACGCGTAGACGAGCCGGCCCTCGTTGGGGTCGTGGACCGCGTAGGCGCAGGTGGCGATCTGGCTGGGGTCGATCTCGGCGGCGAGTCCGTCGAGCAGCTGCAGGACTTCGTGCGGGGGCAGGTCGAGACGGGCGTACGCGCGGACGGCGGTGCGCAGCTGGCCCATCACGGCCGCCGCGCGGACGCCCCGGCCCATGACGTCGCCGATGACCAGGGCCGTACGGCCGGCGCCGAGGGTGATCACGTCGTACCAGTCGCCGCCGACCGCCGCGTCCGTGCCGCCCGGCTGGTAGGTGGCGGCGACGCGCAGGTCGTCGGGCTGTTCCAGCTCCTGCGGGAGGAGCGAGCGCTGGAGGGCGACGGCGGTCTCGCGGAGTCTGCGCTCGCTGGCGCGCAGGCGCTCGGCGGCCTCGGCGTGGTCGGTGACGTCGGCGGCGAAGATGAGGACGCCGCCGGATCCGCTGGTGTCGACGGGGGTGCAGGTCACCGTGTACGAGCCGTCGCGTGTCACGGCGGCGGAGCCGTTGGCGAGGGCGTGGGCCGTGCCGAACGTGGCCGACTGGACCTTGCGGGACTTGACCGTACGGGGCTTTCCGCTGCGCAGCACCTGGTCCATGAGGGGTAGCAGGCCCAGCTCGATCAGCTCGGGGCAGCTCTCGGCCGCGGCCGTGCCCGGCTCGCGTGGTCCGAAGGCGTCGGTGTAGGCGTCGTTGACGTAGGCGACGCGGTGGTCCTGGCCGTACACGAGCGCGACGAGGGCGGGGAGGCCGTCGAGGACGTCGCGGACGCCCAGTTCTTCGAGCGCGGGGATTCCGGTCGGGCTGCCGTCTTTTCCGGTCCGGCCGTCTCTTGCCCCTCTTCGGTCCCCGCCGTCTCTTCCGTCTCTCCCGCCCTTGCGCTCGCCGTGTCGTTCGAATTCACCACGGGCGGCGGGCACGGAACTGGCGGAACCCGGCGAGTGCGCCTCTCCGGCGTCCGTCCGCGCGGCGGTGCGGCGCTGTGTACCGGGGAGCCGGGCGCTCCAACGCGTGAAATTCACGGATTTTCAGGCCTCATGGTGTCGTTGCTGTTCGCCTTGGCGGGCTGTCGGATCGCTCTCTGCGGAATCACTCTGTGCAGATGTGAACCCACCTATGGTCACACGTTCAGGGTGGCCGACCGCACTGACATCGGACGTCAGACGTCTCTGGGGCGTTCCCGTCCGGCGGCGAGTTCGAATTCGGCGCGTGGGTGCTCCAGGGAGCCGAGGGAGACGATCTCCCGTTTGAAAAGCCCGGAAAGGGTCCATTCGGCCAGTACTCGCGCCTTGCGGTTGAAGGTCGGGACGCGGCTGAGGTGGTAGATGCGGTGCATCAGCCAGGCGGGATAGCCCTTGAGTTTACGGCCGTACACCTGCGCGACGCCCTTATGGAGACCGAGCGACGCGACGGAGCCGGCGTACCGGTGACGGTAGTCCCGCAGTGTTTCGCCTCGTAGCGAGGCGACGATGTTCTCGGCGAGTACCCGGGCCTGGCGGACGGCGTGTTGTGCGTTGGGGGCGCATTCGGCGCCTGGTTCGTCCGCGGCCAGGTCGGGGACGGCGGCGGCGTCACCGGCCGACCAGGCGTGTTCGGCGCCGTCGACGGTGAGCTTGGCCGTACAGATGAGCCGGCCGCGCTTGTCGAGGGGGAGATCGGTGGCGGCGAGGATCGGGTGCGGTTTGACGCCCGCCGTCCAGACAACGGTGCGGGTGGGGAAGCGGGTGCCGTCGCTGAGGACGGCCACCCGGTTCTCGCAGGAGTCGAGCCGGGTTTCGAGACGTACGTCTATGTTGCGGGCGCGCAGCTCGCGGACCGCGTACTTGCCCATGTCGTGGCCGACCTCGGGGAGGATGTGGTCGGAGGCCTCGACGAGGATCCACTTCAGGTCGTCGGCCTTGACGTTGTGGTAGTAGCGGGTGGCGTAGCGGGCCATGTCGGCCAGTTCGGCGAGGGCTTCGACGCCCGCGTAGCCGCCGCCGACGAAGACGTAGGTGAGTGCGGCGTCGCGCAGTTCCGGGTCGCGGGTGGAGGAGGCGATGTCCATCTGTTCCAGGACGTGGTTGCGCAGGGCGATGGCTTCCTCGACGGTCTTGAAGCCGATGCCGTGTTCGGCGAGGCCGGGGACCGGGAGGGTGCGGGAGATCGAGCCGGGGGCGAGGACGAGTTCGTCGTACGTCATCTCGAAGGAGCCGGGGGTCTCGCGCGCGTCGGCCGCCGCGTTGTCGACGTGCGGACGGTCGGGGCCGCCGAGGCCGTCCGGGCCGCCCGTGCTGTGGGGGCTGCGGGGGCCGTCGGCGGTCGCTCGGGTCGCTGCCTCTTCCTCGGACGCGAGGGTGGTGAGCGTCGCGACGCGTCTGGCGTGGTCGATGGATCTGGCCTCACCGACGATGATCGTGCAGTCCGGCAGGACGCGCCGCAGCGGCACCACGACGTGGCGCGGTGAGATCGAGCCGGCGGCGGCCTCGGGCAGGAACGGCTGGTAGGTCATGTACGCGTTGGGCGACACGACCACGACCTCCGCCTCGCCGCGCTTGAGCTTCTGCTGGAGCCGGAGCGCGGTGTACATCCCGACGTAGCCGCCGCCGATGACGAGGACGCGTGCGCGGGGCGGTGGTGCGGGGGTCGTCCCCCGGGAGATCTCTGCCTTCACCACCCCATGAGGCAACGGGCTCCGGGGTTTGTCCACAGCCCCGGCAAATTGTGTGACCGGAGCCCTTCGACGGCCCCACGTGCGCAAATCCCCCTGCGGCAGGGAAGGTTCGCAGGTCAGGGGGTGTGGGCCGGAGGGAAGGAGAGTGTCGAATCAGGCATCTTCCGGTCCTTGCTCCGATCGGGGGGCGCACTGTGCGGAACCACCCCCTTCTGAATTCCCCGGGGCTCAACTATGTTCGTACTTCGTCGGGGGGTCGACCGTGACTGGGTCGACGGCCCCGGCTGTCAGGCGGGGAGGTCTCCGGGGGGAGACGTCATTACCGGGGGAACGCTTATGCACATTCAGGATTCTCATTGGCAGGCCGTCGTTTCCATGGACGGCAACGGACGCGCGAGCGCGGGCGGGATCGGTCGTGCCGCGCCGCTGCGGGTGGACGCACAGCGCAATCTTGAGCACGTCCTTCGGGCGGCTCGTGAGGTGTTCGGCGAGCTCGGTTACGGGGCGCCGATGGAGGACGTGGCGCGTCGGGCCCGGGTCGGGGTCGGCACGGTCTACCGACGCTTTCCCAGCAAGGACGTGCTGGTCCGCCGGATAGCCGAGGAGGAGACCTCCCGGCTGACGGAGCAGGCGCGTGCGGCTCTGGGGCAGGAGGACGAGCCGTGGTCCGCGCTCGCCCGCTTCCTGCGGACGTCGGTGGCTTCCGGCGCGGGCAGGCTGCTGCCGCCGCAGGTACTGAGGGTCGGGGTGGACGTCGACGAGTCGACGGTCGTCCCGGACGCGTCGGACGAGGCACGGGTGCCGCAGCAGCGGCAGTCCGGGCACCCGGATCTGCGGGTGGTCGGTTCCGGTGAGCATGCCGGGCAGCAGCCTTCGGGGTCCCTGGGGTCGGCGGAGGCCGGCGGAGGCGCGGGCTCTCTGGGCGACGATCTGGTGGACCCGGCTTCGGGCACGGTCGAACTGCTCGATGTCGTGGGGCAGTTGGTCGAGCGCGCGCGTACGGCCGGCGAACTCCGGCCGGGTGTGACGGTGGCCGATGTGCTGCTGGTGATAGCCACGGCGGCGCCCGCGCTGCCGGACGCGGCGCAGCAGGCGGCGGCTTCGGCGCGGCTGCTGGACATCCTGCTCGAAGGGCTTCGCTCCCGCGCGGCGTAGTGGCGGCGGCGTGCGGGGCGGCGTCCGAGGTCTCCGTTCCGCGCGTCAGGCGTCAACTTGAGGCTGTGGGGCGGCTGTCGGACGGTAGTTCGTCCGACAGCCGTGCCGCCCCTGCCGTGAGCTGTTCTTCGCGGGTGCCCGCTCAGGGCCTCTCCGGACCTGTCCGGTACCGAACATCCTGGTGAACGGCGTTTGCGCCGCGCCCGGTTGAGCCCTTCGCGTACGGCCCCGGGCCGGTGCCCGGTTCCGGTGACAAATCACGTACGAGTGGTCGCTGTCAACAGGGGTTTGGCGGTGGCGGGCGCTGTGGCACGCTGGCCAGGTGTTTCGGGTCTGCAGGACGCTACGGGGGCTTCCGCGATGAGCGGTGACGGACGGGACGAGCCACTGGGTGGCGGCGGCGCCGGTGGTACGGAGACGGGGGGACCGCCTTCCGGGCAGGTGCCGAACCAGGGTGGGCCGGGAGGTTCCTCCGGGGCTGCCGGGTCCATGGGGCCGGTCGGGTCGGTCGGGTCGGTGACGTCTACGGCGCCCGCGACTCCTGCCGCTGCCACCGCCCCCACCGCCCCCGCCACTTCCCAGGACGACGCGGATCCGAGTGTGCCGCCGCAGCGCGAGGGTGGTGGCGGTGGCGTACCGGTCGAGGCCGACGCGCTCGTCGAGGGACCCGCCGCCGATCTGCCGCCGCCGGACGCCGAGTTGATCCAGCGCATGCGGGACGGCGACGACGGCGCGTACGAGGAGTTGTACCGGCGGCACTCGGCGGCCGTACTGCGCTATGCGCGTACGTGCTGCCGGGACGCCCACACCGCGGACGACCTGACGGCCGAGGTGTTCGCGCGCACGCTCCAGGCGGTGCGTGGGGGTGCCGGGCCGGAGCAGGCGGTGCGCGCGTATCTGCTCACGACCGTACGGCGCGTCGCCGCCGCGTGGACGAAGACCGCCAAGCGGGAGCAACTGGTCGAGGACTTCGCGGTGTTCGCCGCGGATTCCGCCCGCGCGGCCGAGGTGTCGGACGACGAGACCCTCGACCTGGGCGCCGACGTGCGGGCCATGCACGAGGCCGAACGGTCGCTCGCCATGCAGGCGTTCCGCAGTCTGCCGGAGCGCTGGCAGGCCGTGCTCTGGCACACCACCGTGGAGGAGGAGTCGCCGAGCGCGGTCGCGCCGCTGTTCGGACTGACGGCCAACGCCACGGCCGTGCTGGCGAGTCGGGCGCGTGAGGGGCTCAAGCAGGCGTATCTCCAGGCGCATGTGAACACGGCGGTCGCCTCTGCCGGGGACTGCGCGCAGTACGCCGACCGGCTGGGCGCGTACGCGCGCGGCGGGCTGCGGATCCGGGCCGAACGCGGGCTGCGCAAGCACTTGGACGAGTGCGCGAAGTGCCGCCTGGTGGCGGGTGAGTTGGCGCACGTCAACGCCGGGATTCCGGCGGTGCTTCCGCTCGCGGTCATCGGGTGGTTCGCGGCCGGGTACTCGCTCAAGGCCGCCGGTGTCGTCGCCGGCGGGGCGGCGGGCGCGGCCGGAGCGGGTGCGGCGGCTGCCGCGGCCGGTGGTGGCGCGTCGGGGTCCGCGGGAGCCGGCGCGGTGGGCGGTGCGGCGGCCGAAGGGCTGGGCGCGCCGATGAAGGCGGGGATCGCGGCGGTGGTCGCGCTCGCGGCGGCGGCCGGGCTGGTGTGGGCGCTGTCCGGGGACGAGGTTCCTGACAAGCCGAAGGCGAAGCCGCCCGTCGTACAGCCGGTGACACCGGAAGAGGCGCCGCCGCCACCGAAGTTGAAGCCACCGGCCGCGCCCGGACCGGCGCCCCGGCCGGCCCCGGCGGTGGAGAGGCCCACGCCGAAGCCGAAGCCGAGCCCCACACCGACGAAGGCGAAGCCGACACCGCCGAAGCCCAAGCCCAAGCCCCCGGCGCCGCCCGCCGCCCGGCCGAAGCCGCCCGCACCGGCGCCGCCGCCGCCTCCCGCGCCGGAGGTGTATCAGGTGAACCAGCTCAAGTACGACGTGGCGGGCGACGGGTCCGGGCCCCAGGTGCGGATCGGGGAGAGCAGTTGGCTCTGGCAGCGCCCCGGTATGTCGATCGGCGGCACGCGGTACGGGCACGGGGCGTCCATGCACGCGCGGGGCTCGGTGACCATCGAGCTGAACCGGCGGTGCGCCACCTACCAGGCGCTGGTGGGCGTCGACGACATGACGCTCGGGCTCGGCGCGCTGCGCTTCTCCGTGTACGGGGACAGCGGCCGGCTCTGGCGGTCCCCGGTGGTGCGCGGCGGCGACGCGGCGGTGCCGGTGAGCGTGGGGATCGGGGGCCAGGAGACCATTCGTCTGGTGGTCGAGCCGCACACGGCGTTCGACTCGGTGGCGGTGGCGGACTGGGCGCAGTCCAGGATCAGTTGCCGCTGAGGGACCGTCCCGGACCCGTTGTCCCGGACCCGTCGTCCCCGGAACGGCTACGGGCGCAGCGTCGGGCGGGACGGCATCACGCCGCCCGCCACCGCGCGCTGGCGGGGCGCGGCCGAGCCCGTCCAGCAGGTGCCTCGGCGCGAGAGCAGGCGCCTGAGCCACAGTTCCGTGGAGACCAGGTCGGCGATGCCGTCCAGCGGGATCGGCTCGCCCTCGGCCGCCTTGCGCAGTGCCTTGCGCACCACGCGCGCCTCGATGAGGCCCGCGTCGGCCAGCAGCGGCGCGTCGAACAGGGCCATCAGGTCGTTGACGGCCGCCCGCATTCCGGTGCGGGTCGCGGCGGCCTCCGTCGCGTGAGTCGTGGCGCCCCAGCCCGGCGGCAGGTCGTGGATGCCCGTGCCCGCGAGGACGGTGCGCAGGATGTCGGAGCGGGCGCCGGGCTGGACCCGTAGCGATTCGGGCAGGGCCCGGCAGGCGCGTACCACCTGGTTGTCGAAGAACGGCGCGTGAAGCCGCTGGCTGCGGATCTCGGCGGCCTGCTCGAAGATCCGGTGGTCGGCGGCGTGCCGGGCGAGCGCGGCCCGTGCGCGGGCCTCTCCGGGCCGCTGGACGGATGTGGGGCGGATCGCCGCCGCCGTCAGGCGAACCGATACTTCAGCGAGAGCCTCCCCCGTGAGCCAGCGCGCCGCCGGTCCGGGGCGCGACCAGGTGAGCGCGGCGAGGGAGGCGCCCAGCGGCCCGTCGGCGGCGGGGGCGTCGCGGTCGCGGTGTGCGCCGGGGAGTTGGGCGGCGGCCTGTTCGAGGCCGGTGCGGTACGGCGTACGGGCGAGGCGGCGGGCCGCGCGGTAGACGGTGAGCGGCACGAACAGGGAGCCCGCCGAGGGTCGTTGGGCCTTGGCGAGCGCGGTGGTCGGCCGCAGCAGATCGCGGCGGCGCCGGTCGATCAGCAGGTCGGCCAGGCGCGCCGGGTGGGCGTCCAGCACCTCGCGGGCGCCGGCCCCGGTGAAGTGGTCGGCGCTGCCCGCGGCGAGCCGGCGGCGGTGGCGTTCGGCGGTGACGAGGGACGGGCCGGGCTCGTCGGTCAGCGGGCCTTCCAACTCGGCGTACGGCAGGGCCTCTTCGCCCGCCGCGACGACCACGTGGTGCAGCCGGGGGTTGGAGGCCATGGCGCGGGCCCGTTCCAGTTCGGCCTCGCGCCCGCCGGTGACCAGGTCGTTGAAGGTGACGGCGAGGAGGCGTTCGCCGGCGCCGGTGCCGTGGCCGAGGACGGTGCCGGGCGCGCCCGGAAGTCCGGCGGCGAGCAGGGCGAGCGTGCCCGACGCGCTGCCGCCCGACAGGTCGGCGCCGATGCCGGGGACGGGTCCGCCGCGCGCGGCGCGCCGGTCGGCGGGTCCCATGCCGGGTACGGGGCCGGGGTCGGGCCGCGAGGTCTCGGGGGCGTGGCGCGGCGCCAGGAGTCTGGCTCGTACGGCTTCGACGAGGGCGTCCCTGACTCCCTCGACGGCCCGTTCCGGGTCGACCTGGGGTGCGGCGACGGCGAGCGAGGCGACCTGTTCGTACCCGGTGATCTCGCGGGAGCCCTCGCGCAGGACGAGGGCGTGGCCGGGCGGGACGCGTTTGACGCCCGCGTACGGGGTGGAGTCGCGCAGCGCCTCGGGTGTCTCGGGGCAGGCGAGCAGTGCGGCCAGGTGCCCGATGTCCAGCTGTGCCTCGATGAGGTCGGCGAGCGGGAGGGCGGCGGTGGCGTAGGCGGTGCCGTTGGCCCAGGGGGTGTGGAAGACGGGTCTGGCGCCGGCGAGATCGCCCGCGACGGTGATCCGGCGGCCGATCTGCGCGACCGCCGTGTAGCTGCCCGGCCAGGCGGTGAGATGGCGCAGGGCGCCGCCGCGCGCCGCGAACAGGCCCAGTTTCAGCTGTTCGTCGGTGGCTCCGCAGCACCCGAACACGGCGAGCCGGGTGAAGGCGTCGACGCTGACGACACGTACTTCGTCGTCGCGCCAGTCGCCCACGGCCCACAGCGGATCCGGGTCGCCCCACAGGAGTTGGGACCCGACGGGGTGGACCGACCGGCCCTCGGACTGATCACCCACGGCTCCCGCCGTGCCGAAGCTCGCGGCGATACTGCTCCACCCCACCAACCAGCGCATCGCCGCCTCCACAGCCTGTGGATCAAGAGTCGTACCCGTTGTCATCGGTCGTTCATGAACATGCTGCCACGACAACGGCACACAGGAGGGGACCCGGCGAGGGAGCGCGAAATGCGAATGCGCCCCTGGCAAAGGACAATTGGGGCGGTGAGGGGCTCAGGTCGGACAGACAGCATTCAGCCAATCTCCGAGCCTGATCGGCCGACAGAACGTCGGCGAACGTACAGTCCGGGAGGCGCCTTCGCCTCCCGGACCGATCCGCCACCCGCGGGGAAATGAGGCGGCGGTGTCCCCCAGCCCACTGGTTCCAGTACGCAGTGGGCCGACCCACGCAGCACTCATGGAAGCGCTCACGGCCTCTTTTGGCCAAGAGCGCACGGCCGGGCGCACGGCCACACACCCGGAGCACGTTCGAGTCGGGGCGAGTTTTGCGCGTACTCGCGTACGGACAACAATCCCGCCATCCGGACCTCCGCCCCTTAACGGTAGGGATGCGGCGAACTACGCTGGGTTTACGAATGCCACGGGGTTCCTCACAAGAGGAGTCGGCGGGGCGGCCGTCTGTGTGTCGAGGGGTGGCGCATGTCCAGAGAGCTACGCGGGCCGAACGAGAAACTCGGCACCGTTCTCGCCCTCGCGGGAATCAGCAACGCCGGTCTCGCCCGGCGGGTCAACGACCTCGGGTCGCAGCGCGGTCTGACGCTTCGATACGACAAGACGTCGGTGGCGCGATGGGTTTCGAAGGGGATGGTTCCGCAGGGTGCGGCGCCCCATCTGATCGCCGCGGCCATCGGCGCCAAGCTGGGCCGTCCCGTACCGCTGCACGAAATCGGCCTGGCCGACGCCGATCCGGCGCCTGAGGTGGGTCTCGCCTTCCCGCGCGACGTCGGTGAGGCGGTGCGGTCGGCGACCGATCTGTACCGGCTGGATCTGGCGGGCCGGCGGGCGGGCAGCGGCGGCATCTGGCAGTCGCTGGCCGGTTCCTTCGCGGTCAGCGCCTACGCCACGCCCGCCTCACGGTGGCTGATATCGCCCGCCGACTCGTCCGTCGCGCGGGACGCGGCGATGGCCGAGGCGGCACGGAGAGCGCACGCGGCGCACGGCGGACCCGGGTTGACCGGTCCGCCCGCGGCGACCCTCCCACCCGGCACCGCGGCCCCCACGGGCCCTCCGGGGGCCGACGGCGGCGAGGTCTCGCCGCTGCGCGTGGGCCACAGCGATGTCGCCAAGCTCCGCGAGGCGGCGGCCGACGCCCGGCGCTGGGACTCCAAGTACGGCGGTGGCGACTGGCGTTCGTCGATGGTGCCCGAGTGTCTGCGGGTCGACGCGGCGCCGCTGCTGCTCGCCGCGTACAGCGACGAGGTCGGCCGCGGACTGTTCGGCGCGACCGCCGAACTGACCAGGCTGGCCGGGTGGATGGCCTTCGACACCGGTCAGCAGGAGGCCGCGCAGCGCTACTACATCCAGGCGCTGCGCCTGGCCCGCGCGGCGGCCGACGTGCCGCTCGGCGGCTATGTCCTGGCCTCGATGTCCCTCCAGGCGACCTACCGGGGCTTCGCCGACGAGGGCGTCGACCTGGCCCAGGCCGCGCTCGAACGCAACAGGGGCCTCGCGACGGCGCGCACGATGAGCTTCTTCCGGCTGGTGGAGGCGCGCGCGCACGCGAAGGCCGGCGACGCGGCGGCGGCCGGAGCGGCGCTGAAGGCGGCCGAGGGCTGGCTGGAGCGTTCACGGGCGGGCGACGCGGATCCCAGCTGGCTGGGCTTCTACTCGTACGACCGCTTCGCCGCCGACGCCGCCGAGTGCTACCGCGATCTGAAGGCGCCACGCCAGATGCGGCGCTTCACGGAGCAGGCGCTGTCGCGGCCGACCGAGGAGTTCGCGCGGTCGCACGGGTTACGCCTGGTGGTGAGCGCGGTCGCCGAGCTGGAGTCCGGGAATCTGGACGCCGCGTGCGCGGCGGGGACCCGTGCCGTGGAGGTGGCGGGGCGGATCTCGTCGGCGCGCACCACGGAGTACGTACGGGATCTGCTGCACCGCCTTGAGCCGTACGGCGACGAGCCACGGGTCGCGGAGCTGCGGGAGCGGGCGCGCCCGCTGCTGGTGGCGCCCGCGTAGGCCCTACGGGCCGGTGGGGCCCTACGCCCCGGTGGCCGTACGCACCGGTGGTCGGGACCGCCGCCGGAATGCTTGGTGAACGATGCGGGACACGCGTGGTACCTCGGTGGTTTAAGGGCATTGTCAGTGGGCCAGTGCACTATCGGGGTGGGAGGTTGCGCGGGTGATGAAAGACGGCTCGGGTCGCGTGGGCGGCCGTGGCTACGGGCAGGGCCATCGGCACGGTTACGACTGCGACGTGCTGGTGATCGGCGGCGGCATCGTCGGTCTGTCGACGGCCTACGCCCTCACCCGGGCCGCCCCCGGCACCCGTGTGACGGTCCTGGAGAAGGAACCGGGCCCGGCGCGGCACCAGACGGGCCACAACAGCGGGGTCATCCACAGCGGTGTGTACTACCGCCCCGGCTCCCTCAAGGCGCGTTACGCGATCAAGGGCGCCGCCGAGATGGTCAAGTTCTGCGCGGAGTACGGCATCGCGCACGAGGTCACCGGCAAGCTCATCGTCGCCACCGGCCGCGACGAGCTGCCCCGGCTGCACGCGCTGGTCCAGCGCGGCAGGGAGAACGGCATTCCGGTCCGGGAGCTGGGCCCGGCGCAGATCATGGAGTACGAGCCGGAGGTGCGCGGCCTGGCCGCGATCCATGTCGGCACGACCGGGGTGTGCGACTTCGGGGCCGTCGCGGCGCGGCTCGCCGACTCGGCCGAGGCGTCGGGCGCGTCCGTGCGGTACGGCGCCGAGGTCACCGTCGTCGACCGGCGGGCGTGGGGTGTCGCGGTCCGTACGTCCTCCGGAGAGGTGGTCAGGGCCCGCGCCCTGGTCAACTGCGCGGGGCTCCAGTGCGACCGGGTGGCGCGGCTGGCGGGCGACGACCCGGGTATGCGGATCGTCCCGTTCCGCGGCGAGTACTTCGAACTGGCCCGGCCCGGTCTGGTCCGCGGCCTGGTCTATCCGGTGCCGGATCCGGCCTTTCCGTTCCTGGGGGTGCATCTGACGCGCGGCGTCGACGGCGGCGTCCATGTCGGCCCCAACGCGGTGCCCGCGCTGGCCAGGGAGGGTTACTCCTGGTCCGCCGTGCGCCCCCGTGAGCTGGCGGGCACACTCGGCTGGCCCGGCTCCTGGCGGATAGCGCGCAGACACTGGCGTTACGGCGCGGGCGAGCTGCGCCGCTCGCTGTCCAAGCGGGCCTTCGCCACCGCCGTACGCCGGCTGCTGCCCGCCGTGACGGACGCGGACCTGCGCCCCGCGACGGCCGGGGTGCGGGCGCAGGCGGTGCTGCGGGACGGCACACTGGCCGACGACTTCCTGATCCAGGAGTCCCCGCGCACGGTGCACGTGCTCAACGCCCCGTCGCCGGCGGCGACGGCCGCGCTGCCGATCGGCCGCGAGGTGGCGAGACGGGCGCTGACGATGCTGAAGGACGCGGACGGGGTGTGACGGGGTGCGGGGCCGGGCCGGGCCGGGCCGGGCCGGGCCGGGCCGGTGAGCATGTGCACCGTGAGGACGAAGCGGTCGCTGCGGGCGGGTCCGTAGAATCGTCAGGATCCTGTCCGAGTCCTGTCCGACCCGACGTGCCGAGAAGACGTGTCCGAGACCCAGATGAACGTGAACAGCGACCGTGACCACGACGGTGCCGGTGACGGCGCGCGCGCCGGTGACGCCCACCCCTGGTCCCGGATGTTCCCCGAGGGCTCGGGGCCGGCCGCCGACCCCGCCGGATCGCACTTCGAGCGCCGTATCCGCAGCTTCCAGCCGCGCCGCAGCCGGGTGACGACCGGCCAGGCCGAGGTGCTGCGCCGGCTGTGGCCGTCCTGGGGCCTGGACATCGACGGACAGCGGGTGCTCGACCTCGACGCGCTCCTCGGCGGGCTGCCGGTCGTCCTGGAGATCGGCTTCGGCATGGGCGAGGCGACCGCGCGGATGGCCGCCGACGACCCGGGCACCGGGATCCTCGCCGCCGACGTCCACACACCGGGGCAGGGGAACCTGCTGCGTCTCGCCGAGCGGAACGGGCTGTCCAACATCCGGGTGGCCAACGGCGACGCGATCATCCTGCTGCGGGAGATGCTGGCGCCCGCTTCGCTGGCCGGGATACGGGTCTACTTCCCGGACCCGTGGCCCAAGACGCGCCACCACAAGCGGCGGCTGATCCAGCCCGAGTTCCTCGACCTGGCCGCGCTCCGGCTGAGGCCCGGTGCCGTACTGCACTGCGCGACCGACTGGGAGCCGTACGCCGAGCAGATGCTGGACGTACTGACCGCGCACCCCGCCTTCGAGAACACCGCCCCGGACGATGGTTACGCGCCGCGGCCCGGTTTCCGGCCGCTCACGCGGTTCGAGGGCCAGGGCCTCGACAAGGGGCATGCCGTACGCGACCTGGTCTTCCGCCGCGTCGTTCCGGAGGGCGTTCCGGCCGAGTAGGACGTCGGCCGGGACCCGACGGGCACCGTCGCGGGATGTCGGTGGCGCTCGTTAGGGTCAGGAGGTGTCCGAACCGTCCCGACCACCGCCGCACGCCGCTCCGCACGCCCCGCCGCACATCCCTCCGTTCCCGCCCTCGCCGCCGTATCCGGACCCGGACCCGGCCCCGTACCCACACCCGGCGATCCCCGCGTTCGAGCGGCAACAGCGGCTCGGTGACATGTGGGCCGCCGTGCCGGAGCGGGCCCGCCGGCGCTACCGGCCGCACCGCTCGTTCTGGCGGCATCCGGCGGTGCGCGCGGGCGCGGTGATCATCCTGCTCGCCATCTGCGGCCTGCTGATCCTGTCGCTCGTCCGGGAACAGACCGGTACGCAGGGGTTTCTCGTCGGTCTCGGTCTGGCGACCCTGCCCGTGCCGCTGCTGATGGCGGCCTTCCGCTGGCTGGACCGGGTCGAGCCGGGGCCCTGGCGGAATCTGATCTTCGCCTTCGCCTGGGGCGCGTGTGCGGCCGCCCTCGTGGCGATCACGGCGAACTCCTTCGCGACCCAGTGGATAGCCACCGCCACCGCCGACCCCACCGGCGCGGAGTCCCTGGGGGCCACGGTGGTGGCGCCGATCGTCGAGGAGAGCGCGAAGGCCGCCGCGATCCTGCTGATCTTCCTCTTCCGGCGGAAGTCGTTCACCGGTCTCGTCGACGGGGTCGTCGTCGCCGGCTTCACCGCGACCGGCTTCGCCTTCACCGAGAACATCCTCTATCTCGGCAACGCCTTCGGCGAGGACCAGCAGATCGGCAACTCGGGCCTCGCCTCCGTGACCGCGGCGACCTTCTTCGTACGGGTGGTGATGTCGCCGTTCGCCCATCCGCTCTTCACGGTCCTCACGGGCATCGGCTTCGGCCTCGCGGCCCTGACCTCCCGCCGCCGGCGCGTGCGCCGTTGGCTGCTGCCGGTGCTCGGCCTCACGCTCGCCATGGGCACGCACGCGCTGTGGAACGGCTCCTCGTCGCTGTTCGGCCCGTACGGCTTCTACGCGGTGTACGCGGCCTTCATGGTCCCCGCCTTCGCCCTGCTCACCTGGCTGGCGATCTGGAGCCGGCAGCGCGAACTGCGCACGGTCTCGGCCGAGTTGCCCGCGTACGCGGCGGCCGGCTGGCTCGGCGAGACCGAACCGCTCGCGCTGTCCTCGATGCGGGCGCGCTCGGCGGCGCGCGATGTCGCGGGCCGTACGTACGGGTCGGCGGCGGCCCGCACGGTCCGCGAGTACCAGGCGTTCGCGACCGCCCTCGCGTTCCTGCGCCACCGGGCGGGCCGCGGCGCGGCGGACCCGGACTTCGCCGAGCGCGAGCAGGAGCTGCTGCACCACATGTGGCAGCGCCGGGACATGGCGTCGCCCGCGCTGGCGTACGCGGCGCGGGCGACGGGGCGGGTGTGGACTCCGCCGCCGTACATCGACTACGGCGGCTACAACCCGTATCGGAGCTAGGACCTGCCCTGAGGCTCGGCCCGTATCAAGGAGTGAGTCCCTTGCTGCGGAGCCAGCTCAGCGGGTCGATCCCGCTGCCGCCCGCGGTGTGCACCTCGAGGTGCAGGTGCGGGCCGGTGACGTTGCCGGTGGCCCCCACGCGTCCGACGGTCTCGCCGGTGGTGACCTTCTGGCCGGCGGCGACGGTCATCGAGGACAGGTGGGCGTACCAGATCTCCGTGCCGTCGTCCAGCTCCAGCACCACGCGGTAGCCGTACGACCCCGACCAGCCGGCCGACTTGACGGTCGCGCTGTGGACGGCCTTGGCGGGCGTGCCCGTGGGGGCGGCGAAGTCCAGGCCGGTGTGCTGGCCGGAGGACCACATGGAGCCGCTCTGGCCGTACGTCGAGGTGAGCGTGTACGACGAGGTGGGGAGCGAGAAACTGGCGGCCAGCTTCTCCAGGCGCTCCTTCTCGGCCTTGCGCTCGGCCGCCTCCTTCGCCTTGCGCTTCTCCTCGGCGGCCTTCTCCTCGGCGTCGGTCTGCTGCTTCTTCGCCTCGGCCGCGGCCTTCTCGGCGGCGGCCGTCTCGGCGCTCGCCTTCTGGACGGCGTCGGCCTCGGCCTGCTGCTGCTCCGCCTGCTGCAGGATGCGGGCGCGCAGCGCCTCGCCGGAGTCGGTGGTGCCCTGCTGGGCGTCGGCCGCGGTGAGGCCGGCCGTGGTGAGCGGAGAGGGCGTCTCGTCGTTCTTGTCGTCGCCGTCGGACATGAAAGACCCGACACCGGGAAGAGACTTGGCGTCGGGGAAACTGTCCGAGAGCGCGTCGGGAAGTGATATCGAGACCGCTGGCTTGTCCTGCGCGGAGGCTATGCCTCCCGCGCCGACCGCGGCGATGACGCCTACTCCGAGGACCGTGGAGCTGCGGGCGAGAGCGTTGCGCTGCTTGGCGACACGGTGTTTGCCGCGTACGGGACGGATGGAGTCCGCGGTGGGATTCCACTCCTCCCAGCCCTTGTTCGCCTCGTCGTCGGTGCGATCGGTACCGGCGAACCGGCTCCCGGGACCGAAATGGACCGGGGCTGAGGCTTCGGGGGCAGGCCTGTTGGACGCCACTGGGGCGCTCTCCTTTCCTTCCTTCTCGCCTACCGGGTTAGCTGACGGGTTCGGAGCAGGAAGGTCTCCTACGAGCGTTTTTCGCCGCACGAGGCAGCAAGAGACGCCCGATTCACCCCAATTGGTGGTTCCCCGGTTTCCTTGCGGAATTCGGCGCGTGCGCACGGTGCCGTCTCTTCGACGGCTGGGACAACCGCGCTGCGTTATCGAACGTTAATAGACGACCGGGGCTTATTCCAAGCTGTTCCGGGTGATCGTTAGCGGACGCGGCCTGGACCAACCGGGACACAAGCGGGTGGAATCGGGCGAGTTGATCGCCCTTCGGATCGTGTGCGATCACACACTCGAACTGACGGTGCGTCAAATGTTATGCGGAGTGGTGCACTTCAACTACGCAGCGTGGCGGGCGAGATGGCGCCGCACGGCACGCCGTGTCCCGTCCGGCCAGGACGGGTCGCGACGCGATCGAGTCACGGCACGACCGGCATCGTCCGGCGCCGCTCCGGCTGTCGCGGGGTGGGCCGGCTGACGGCCAGCAGCGCCATGTCGTCCGTACTGCCGCCGCCGGTGTGCAGCCGTACGTCCCCGACGATCGCGTCGAGCAGTTCGTCGGGGCCGGGGAAGATCCGTCCCGCGAGCCGTTCGCGCGGGTTGTAGAAGACGCCCGCCGCGTTGCGCGCCTCGGTGAGCCCGTCCGTGTAGAGGAGCAGTGTCGCCCCGGACTCGTACGGGACCTCGTCCGCGCGGTCCGGCCAGGTCCCCAGCTCGCCCATCCCGAGCGGCAGCGCCGGATCGGCGGGGGACAGCACGGTCAGCCCGCCGTCGGGGGCGAGCAGCAGCGGCTCCGGGTGCCCGCGGTTGACCACGCGCACCATGCCCTCGACGTGCGGGATCTCGGCGAGTACGGCGGTGGTGAAACCCTCGAACAGGTCGATCCCGTCCCGCCGGGTGCCTTCGCGGGCCAGCGCCCGCTCCAGCCGTTGCGCGACCCCTTCGAGCGACCGCTCCTGCTCGGCGGCCTCGCGGAAGGCGCCGATGACGACGGCCACGGTCTCGACGGCGCCCATGCCCTTGCCGCGTACGTCGCCGACCACCAGCCGTACCCCGTACTCCGTGTCCTGGACGGCGAACAGGTCACCGCCGATGAACGCCCCCTCCTCCGCCGCCTCGTAGCGCGCGGCGATATGGAGCCCGCCGATCCGGGCGGCGGGCGTCGGCAGGACGGCCCGCTGGGCGGCCTCGGCGATGACGCGCGCCGAGGCCAGGCGTTCGCCGCTGCGGCGTACGACTCCGTTGATGGCCAGCGCCAGCACGGAGACCGTGAAGACGGTCAGCGACTCGGTGACCGTCTCGACCGCGTCCACCGTGTCGTTGAGGAAGTGCAGCCCGACGACGGCGGCGGTGGCCAGGATGCCGATGACGAGGGTGCGCAGGAACGAGAAGAACGGGGCGGCGACCAGCGGCGCCGCCGCGTAGAGCGGGGAAGCGGTGATGGCCGTCGGGGTCGTCTGGTCCAGGACGATCCCCGCCACGATGATCAGGCCGGGCAGGATCTCCACGATCGGATGCGCCGGCCGGGCGGCGTGCCGGCCGCGTCCTCGCCCGGCCGGACGGGGGTCGTCGGGACCGAAGCCCGCGGGGTGCTTGTCGGCGGAGGACCGGCCGTCCCAGGTGGGATCGTCCGGGTCGAAGGCCGGCGGGACCGGGGCGGCCGGGCGGGAGTCCGCCCGGCGGAAGCCGGCGTCGGCGCGCTCGAAGCCCCGGCGGATCCCGCGCCGGGCGCTGTTGCCGAGACCGCGGAGCCTGCCGGCCAGGCCGGGGCGGCGGACAGCACTCTCGGCGGGACGGCGGCCGTCGTCCCCGCCGCCGCCCGCCGTCCCGTCGTCTCCGCTGTCTCTCTGCCCCACCAGTGGTCTCCTGCCCGGTCCGTCGACGGCTGCGGACGGTACCGCGCCCTCCCTAGGCTGGCCCCTCACGCGCCGGGCGGCTACCCGCCGTCGACCGACTGGGCTATCGGTGGGCCAGTGCGGTGACCTGTGGCGGGGCGGGAGCGGGGCGGGAGCGGGGCGGTCGGGCGCCTGGAAATCGAGGCGCAGCGAACCCGTCAGTCGGTGAGATGGCGCTCGGCGTACACCTTCATCGCGTCCCGTACGAGGACGGCCGCGCCCTCCGCGTACTTGTCGTAGTTACGGCCGAAGCGCGCGTCGTCGACGTACATCGCGGTGACGCCGATGACGTACGACCTGGAAGGGCTCGTGGTGCTCGACAGCCACTCGCAGTGCCGGGCGGCGATGGCCTGTGCCTGATCGCTGTCGGCGGCGAGACCGTCCTTCTTGGCCCGCCCCCAGTCGCGGGCGATGTTCTCGTGCCGGTCCATGAACTCCCGGCGCTCGCTCTCGCTCAGCGACCGCCACCAGCGGTCCCCCTGCTCGTACGCCTCCCGGCCCCATCGCTCCGTCACCTCCCCCTCGTAACGGGTGTGATCGAAGCCGTCGAGAATTTCCTCGGCCATGAGCTGTTCTCCCCTCTCGGTCTTGTGGAGAGTGGTCCGCACCGACGCGATCAGACGTCCCACCCGCGCGCGCTCCTGTTCGAGCAGCGCGAGATGGGTGCGCAGGGCGGCGGCCGTGTCCTGTTGGCCGTCGAGGATCCCGCCGATCGCGGGCAGGCCGAGACCGAGTTCACGCAGCAGCAGGATTCGCTGCAACCGGACGAGGGCGTCCTGGTCGTAGTAGCGGTAACCGTTGCCGCCGACCCGGCTCGGGGTCAGCAGTCCCAGCTCGCCGTAGTGCCTGAGCGTGCGGCTCGTCGTGCCGGCCTTCTTCGCGATGTCCTGGATCGACCACTCCATGACCGAAACGCTAAATCTTGACGTTGCGTAAAGGTCAAGCGCGATGCGGCGCGCGACGGCACGCCCCAGGAGAACGCCCCGGACACGCGGGCACGACGAAGGCCCGGATCCAATGGATCCGGGCCTTCGTCTTTTTCCAGTAGCGGGGACAGGATTTGAACCTGCGACCTCTGGGTTATGAGCCCAGCGAGCTACCGAGCTGCTCCACCCCGCGCCGTTGAATGCAACATTACGCCATCCGGACCAAGATCATCTCCATTTACCGGCCCGGACACCTCCCGAGGCCCCGATCGGCCTAAGCGGCCTCCACCACATCGGCCCGGACCGACGCGGCCCACTCGACCAGCAGCCGCTGATACTCCTCCTGCTCGGCGGTGGACAGCGCCCGGCCCGCGCGCGCCCACAGGGCACGGATCTCCGCGTTGACGACGGCGGCGGGACGGACGGGAACGCTGGCATCAGAGGAAGCTGACATGGAGTAAGGCTACGGCCAGCCACTGACAATCGGCAGAGCGTGTGCCCCACGACCTCGTACCGCCCCCATCCGGAGCCCCTCAGCACCTACGCTTACCCCGGTGATCGAAACCATCGTGTTCGACGTCGGCGAGACTCTCGTCCGGGACGACCGCTACTGGGCGTCCTGGGCCGATTGGCTCGGCATCCCCCGCCACACCATCTCCGCGCTGGTCGGCGCCGTCACCACCCAGAGCAGGGACAACGCCGACGCCCTCCGTCTCATCAAGCCGGGCATAGATGTCGGCGAGGCGTACCGGGCCAGAGAGGCCGCGGGCCGGGGCGAGCACCTGGACGAGTCCGACCTCTACCCCGACGTACGGCCCGCCCTGGCCGGTCTGCACCAGCTCGGCGTACGCGTCATCATCGCCGGCAACCAGACCGTCAAGGCCGGTGAGCTGCTGCGGGGCCTCGATCTGCCGGCCGATCTGGTCGTCACGTCCGGCGAGTGGGGGGTCGCCAAGCCGTCGGCGGAGTTCTTCGCCCGCGTCGTGGAGGCGGCCGACACCGCGCCGGAACGGATTCTGTACGTCGGCGACCACCCCATGAACGATCTGTTCCCCGCCCAGCGGGCCGGCCTGCGCGCGGCGCATCTGCGGCGCGGTCACTGGGGTTATCTGTCGGCGGACGACCCGGACGTCGTCGCGGCGGCGGACTGGCGGATCGACACGCTCACGCAGCTGACGCC
Source organism: Streptomyces sp. NPDC057307 (assembly GCF_042667665.1). Lineage (NCBI taxonomy): Bacteria > Bacillati > Actinomycetota > Actinomycetes > Kitasatosporales > Streptomycetaceae > Streptomyces > Streptomyces sp. NPDC057307. The sequence continues at coordinate 22,760 of NZ_JBHUZM010000019.1, forward strand.
GATCGTGGCGGAGCAGCGGCAGCTGACCTGAGCCGGTGCCGGTGCGAGGGCCGGTGCCGTGCCGGGGGCCGGGGCCGGGGCCGGGGAGACCGGCGGGCGGTCACTCGGAGCCGTACTCGTGCGGCAGCCCGCCCTGCCACTCGACCCAGGAGGGGTCGTCGAGCAGTTCCCACGCGTCGGGCAGCCCGGCGAGCCGGAGGAATTCGATCAGATGGTCGTCGTTGTGCGCGAGTCCCATGATCCGGCCGCGGACAGTGACCCGCCGGCCGCCCGTCCCGGACGGCCGGTGTACGACGATCGGTGCGTCACTCATACGGTCAAGAGTGCGACTCCCGGGGCTGGAGCGCAGCCTCGGGGTCCGGACTTTGCCCGGAGACCGCCGCGAAATGGGCCGCTTACCGGTCGTTCCATGCGCTTTGTCACCGCCCGGATGCGGGATACGACACACGCCCCGATGCTGGGAGTGAACCCCACAAGGGAGGACGAGTCATGTCGATGCTCGACAAGCTCAAGGGTCTGGTCAAGGGCCACGAGGACACCGCGCGAAAAGGCGTCGACAAGGCCGGTGACGCCGTCGACAAGAAGACCGGCGACAAGTACAAGAGCCAGGTCGACACGGCCCAGCAGAAGCTCAACGAACAACTGGGCTCCCAGGACCGGCCCACGCCGGGCGACGACCGCCCGCCGCAGAACTGACCCCGACCCTGATCCTGACCCGACGCTCACGAAGGCTCCGACCGGACCCTGTGTTCTGGTCGGAGCCTTCGCGCGTCCGGTCGGAGCCTTCGCGCGCCGTACGCCTCCGAGGGCCTACAGGGCGCCCACGCCCGCGCCCGCCCCGACGTACTGCTGCACGAACTCCCCGATCGGCTCGATCGGCGTGATGAAGTCGATCAGCACCCCGCTGGGGTCGGCCACAATGAAGTGCCGCTGTCCGAAGTCCTCACTGCGCAGCTCGAGTACGGGGGTCAGCCCCTCGCCGTGGACGAGCCGCTCCCACTCCGCGTCCACGTCCGCCACCTCGAAGTTGAGGAGCAGCCCCTGAACCGGCTTGCCGTACCCCGCGGGCACCGTCGGGTGGGTGGGATCGAGGAGCGCGAGCTCGTACGGGACGGGCCCCGGCCGCCGCAGGCTCACGTACCAGTCGGCCTCGAACGTCGTCTCGAAACCCAGCAGCCGAATGTAGAAGTCGCGTGATTCCTGGAGTCGCGTGGTGGCGATCACGGGATAGAAGCTGGTCAGCCGCATGATGGATCCTTTCGCATACCTTTGGTACGCGAACAACGCTATTCACATACCTTGAGTACGTCAAATTGGAGAGGGACGCGATGCCGCAGGAGCAGGGGACCCGGGCCCGGCAGCGGGAGCAGACCAGGCAGGCTCTGCTGCGGGAGGGCCGGAAGCTCTTCGCGGAGGTCGGTTACGGCGCGGTGAGCCTCGCGGAGATCGTCGCCGCCGCCGGTGTGACCAAGGGTGCGCTCTACCACCACTTCGACAGCAAGGCCGCCCTCTTCCGTGCCGTACTGGAGAGCGTCCAGGAGGAGGTCGGCGCCCGCGTCGCGGAGGCGGCCGGCGCGCGGGACGACTCCTGGGACCAACTGGTCGAGGGCTGCCAGGAGTTCATCACCGCGACGACCGCGCCGGACATCCAGCGGATCATGCTCGTGGACGGGCCCGCCGTACTGGGCTGGACCGAGTGGCGGGCGATGGACGAGGCGTCGTCGGCCCGCCATCTGACGGAGGCGCTGGCCACGCTCGTGGCCGAGGGCGTCATCGCCGCACAGCCCGTGGCGCCGCTCGCGCACCTGCTGTCGGGCGCGATGAACGAGGCGGCGCTGTGGCTGGCGACCTCGACGGACCCGGCGGACCTGACCGACACGAGGGCCGCGCTGGGGCGGTTGCTGGGGGCGCTGCGGGTGGGGTGACGAGGGGACGGGTGGGGCGCCCGATGTGGGCGCCCGATGTGGGTGCCGGATGTACGCGCCTCCCGCCCGCCGCGCCGTCAGCGGGTCAGCGGGTCAGCGGGTCAGCAGGTCCCGTACCGCCTCGACGACCTCCCCCGGCGCCTCCTCAGCCATGAAGTGGCCGCACGAGACGGTCGTGTGCCGCAGGTCGGGCGCCCAAGCGCGCCAGCGCGCGGCGGCGTCGAAGCCCAGCGCCGTACCCCAGTCCTGCTGGAGGACGGAGACCGGCATCCGCAGCCGGTTCCCGGCGTCGCGGTCGGCCCGGTCGTGGGCGACGTCGATCCCGGCGGAGGCGCGGTAGTCGGCGACGATCGACGGGACGGCCGCGCGGGAGGCCGCCAGATACTCGGCCCGGACCTCGGGCGGAATCGCCCGCGGATCACGCGTCCAGATGTCGAGGAAGTGGCCGAAGAAGGCGTCGGCGCTCGCGCTGATCATCCGCTCGGGCAGACCGGGCGGCTGGGCCATCAGATAGAGGTGGAAGCCGACGGCCGCGCCGGTGCCGTGCATGACGTCCCAGGTGTCCAGCGTGGGCAGGACGTCGAGCGACGCGAGGTGGGTGATCACGTCGGGGTGGTCGAGGGCCGCGCGGATCGCCACGAGGGCACCCCGGTCGTGACCGACCAGCGCGAACCGGTCGTGCCCCAGGGCACGGGCGAGCGCCACGATGTCGGCGGCCATGGTGCGCTTGGCGTACGTGACCGCGTCGGCTCCGCCGACTCCATCCGCACCGTCTGCACCGTCTGCACCGTCTACCGAGGCGGTCTCGGCAAGCTCGGCGGGCTTGTCGCTGGCGCCGTAACCGCGCAGGTCGGGGCAGATGACGGTGTGGTGGGCGGCGAGTTCGACGGCGACGTGCCGCCACATGAGGTGGGTCTGCGGGAAGCCGTGCAGGAGCACGACCGGGCTGCCCGAGCCTCCGACGGCGACGTTGAGGGTGACGCCGGGGGTGTCGTTGGGGGTGCGGTTGGGGGTGACATCGTCGGCGACGGGGACGCGCCGGTAGGTGAAGCCGGGGATGGTGGGGTGCATGGTGCGCTCTTTCGTAGGGTGGCGTGCGTAGCTTCGAGCTGCGTGGCTTCCAGCGTGCGGGGCTCGAATCAGCAGTCGGTCAGCACGCTCGATGAGCGACGGAAGAGGGCGGATGGCACAGGTCCTGTTCGGTGTGCTCGGCCCCGTGACCGCCGAGGGCCCCGACGGCCCGATCGCCCTCAAGGGCCCGCGCCACCGTGCCGTACTGGCGCGCCTGATCGTCGCCCGCCGCCGGGTCGTCCCCGTCGGCCGGCTGGTCGCCGACCTGTGGGCGGAGGATCCGCCGCCGTCCGGCGCGGTCGGCGCCGTACAGACCTTCGTCGCCGCGCTCCGCCGCGCCCTGGAACCGGACCGTCCGCCCCGTACCCCTGCCCGGCTGCTGGTCACCGACGGCCCCGGATACGCGCTGCGCGTCGGGCCGGACGCCGTCGACGCCTGGCGTTTCGAGACGGCCGTCGGCGAGGCGGCGCGGCTGCCGCCCGCGCGGGCGCTGCGGCGGCTCGACGAGGCGCTGGAGCTGTGGCGGGGGCCCGCGTACGCCGACTTCGCGCGGGAGGAGTGGGTACGGGGAGAACGCGCCCGACTGGCCGAACTACGGCTCCGGTCGGTCGAGCGCCGGGCCGAGGCGCAGTTGGCCCTCGGACTGGCCGCCGAGGCGGTCCCCGACCTGGACGCGCACCTGGCCGACCATCCGTGGCGCGAGGACGCGTGGCGGCTGCTGGCGCTGGCGCTGTACCGGACGGGCCGTCAGGGGGACGCGCTCGCGGTCCTGCGCCGGGCCCGGTCGACGCTGGTGGAACAGCTCGGGCTGGATCCGGGGCCGGGGCTGCGGCGGCTGGAGGCGGACATGCTGGCGCAGGACCCGGCGATCGACGGCACCGCGGGCCCCTCCGAGGCGGCGGCACAACTGTGGACGCGGGCCGCCGCCGCGTACGACCGCACGGTCGCGGCAGGCGCCCGCGCCCGTCTGGAGACGACGGTCGGCCTGCTCCGCGACCTCGCGGTGACCGGCGGTGGCGGGCTGACGGCCGCGCGCGAGCACCGCCTGGCGGCGATCACCGCCGCCGAGGAGTTCGGCGACCCGGAGCTGACCGGCCGGGTGATCGGCGCCTTCGACGTTCCCGCGATCTGGACGCGCGGCGACGATCCGGAGCTGGCGCGGCAGATCGTCGCCGCCGCCGAGCGCACCCTCGCCGCGCTGCCGCCGCCCGACGGGCGCGGTACGTACGACGCGGTGCGCTGCCGGCTGCTCGCCACCGTCGCGGTGGAGACGCGCGGCTCGCACTCCTCGCGCGGCCCCCGGGCGGCGGGTCTGGCTGAGGCGTTGGCGCGCCGCCTCGACGACCCGGCGCTGCTGGCGTTTGCGCTGAACGGGACGTTCATGCAGTCCTTCACCCGCGCCGGCCTCGCACCGCGCCGATCCGAAATCGGCGCGGAACTGGTCGAGTTGGGCGCCCGGCACGGCCTGGTGACCTTCGAGGTGCTCGGCCATCTGATCCGCCTTCAGGCCTACGGCGCCCTGGGCGACTTCGCGGCGGCCGACACGCATGCCGCCGCCGCGGATCGGCTGGCGGCGCTCCACGAACTCCCGCTGGTGGGCGTCTTCACCCAGTGGTACGGCGCGCTGCGCCTGGCCGCGTCGGGAGATCCGGCCGGGGCGAGGTCGGCGTACGAGCGGGCCGCCGACGGTCTGCCGGACGCCGGTATGCCGGGCCTGACCCACGGGCTCCGCCAACTCGCCCTGCTCTCGCTGCACTTCACCTCCCCGCACTCCGCCGACGGCCCCGGTGTCCCGCCGCGCGAGGCGGTCGACCCGCGGGCGGACTGGGGACCGTACCGCCCCTGGATCACCCCGCTCAGCGCTCTGGCCGCAGGCGACCACCCCGCCGCCCTACGCGCTCTGCACGCCCTGCCGGAGCCGCCCCACGACCTGCTGTACGAGGCGTGCTGCTGCCTGGAGGCGACGGCGGCACTGGCACTCGCCGACCACGCCGCACTCACCCGCGTCCAGGCCCGCCTGCTCCCGGCAGCCGCCGAACTCGCGGGCGCGGGCAGTGGTTTGCTCACACTGGGCCCGGTGGCCGGCTACCTCGCGGCGATCGGTAAGACGCTACGGGGGTGAGCCCGGGCGAGCCTTCCGGTCTTCCGATCCTGCGGCGTTCCGGTCCTGGGGTCGTCCGGTCGTCGCGAACGAGGGTCCGGCCGGCCCCCGGCCAACAACCTCACGCCCGCCGCGGCGTCAGCCCCAGCTCCCCCGCACGCAGCCCCGCCTGGAAGCGGGAGTCCGCCTCCAGCTTCGCCATCAGGCCGGCCACCCGCCGCCGATACGTACGCAGTGAGACACCGAGCCGTTTGGCCGCCGATTCGTCCGTGCGGCCCGAGGCCAGCGCCGCGAGGATCACGCGGGCTTCGGCGTCGAGGTGCGGGACGTCGCCGCGCAGATAGGTGTCGAAATCCACGGCGGCGTCCCAGATCGCCCGGAACATCGAGTGGACGCCGTCGACCAGGGTCTGCGACGTCGTCACGGTGTACTCGCGGCCGGTGGGGGTCTCCCGGCCGGCCAGGATCATCACCCGTCGGTCGATGAGGATGGTCTCGTGCGGCAGCCGCGAGCCGCTGATCCGTACGAGCGCCCCGGCGCGCCGCACCTGCCGCAGGTGCGCACGGGCCTCCTCGTCCGCGAGCGCGACCGGGCTGAGCAGCTTGCGCGTGATGAAGCCCGGGGCGCCTGGTGCGTGCGAGGCGTCGGGTGCGTCCGAGACACCCGCAGCACCAGAAGCACCAGAAGCACCCGATGCGGCCATCCGGGCCCCGATCGCCGCCCTGGCCTCCGGCTGTGACCAGGTCCTGAGATCCCGGGCGGCGCAGATGAACTCGGTCTGTGCGGATTCGAAGAGATGCCCGGCCCGCGCGACCAGCTCCGCGTCTCCTTGCACTGAAAACACTTGTTCGTTCCGCATTCCTTCAGTCTGGCACCAAGCTGCCACCGGCTCGCCGGGCGTCCCGGCCGCGCGCAGCATGGGTCTCATGACGATCAAGACTTTCTCCCTCGGCGGAGACCTGACCATCAACCGGCTCGGCTTCGGCGCCATGCGCCTGGCCACGGGCACCTTCGACGGCCCGACGCGTGCTCACGAGACCGGCATCGCGGTGCTCCGGCGGGCCGTGGAGCTGGGTGTGAACCACATCGACACGGCCGGCTTCTACGGCAGGGAAGGCGTACAGGCCAACGAGCAGATCCGTACGGCGCTGGCCCCCTACCCCGCCGGACTGGTGATCGCGACGAAGGTCGGCCCACTGCCAGGACCGAACGGTGTGCCGAGCGGGCAGGCGACGCCCGACCAGCTGCGCGGCCTCGTCGAGGCGGATCTGCGGGCCCTCGGGCTCGACCGGCTCGACCTGGTCTATCTGCGGGTGGGCGGGATGACCGGGCCGGGTGGGGAGTCGATCGCGGAACGGTTCGAGGTACTGGCCGGGCTGCGCGCGGAGGGGCTGATCCGGCACCTGGGCGTCAGCAACGTCGATGCCGCCCAGTTCGCGGAGGCCCGTGCCGTCGCGCCCGTCACGGCGGTGCAGAACCAGTACGCCGATGACCACGGGCTGCTCGCGGAGTGCGAGGCGGCGGGTATCGCGTACGTGCCGTACTTCCCGCTCGGCGGTGGCGGCACCCCGCTCGACACCGAACGGCTCGGCAAGGTCGCGACCCGTCTGAACGCGACCACGTCGCAGGTCGCGCTCGCCGCCCTGCTCGCGAGGTCGCCGTCGGTCCTGGCGATTCCGGGCACCGGCTCTCTCGACCATCTGGAGGAGAACCTCGCGGCGGACGACCTCGTACTCAGCGACGAGGACCTGTCCGAGCTGCGAGGCTGACGGGCCTCACAGAGCTGACAGGGCTGACGAGGCCGGCCCGGCCACGGAGAACCTCCTCCGCGGCCGGCACACGGCGACCGGCCGACTGCCGACCGCCTGCCCCGCTGCCCGGCTGCCCCGCTGCCCGGCTGCCCGGCTGCCCGCCTCACGTCGGGATCGGCTTGACCTTGCTGCAGTTCTTCCATTCGACCCAGGGCCGCGCGCCGCCGTTCTTGGGCCCCGTCGCGTACGTCGGGTCGCCCGTGATCGTCTGGTTCTTCTCCTCATGGGTGATGTCGATCCCGAAGAGTTTGAACCCGAGGGTGAACTGCCCGGCGGAGATGCCGAAGCCGATGCCCAGCGAGGCGTTCCACCAGTCGGTGTTGGCCTTGTAGTCGAGCCTGCTGAGCCTTCCCTTCTCGTGCAGCAGCCGTTCGAGCGGGCTCGCGTCCGGGCCCGGCACCTTGGCCGCGTCGGTGGGGGAGGGCAGCGGGTTCTTCGCGGGCTGGTCGCCGTTCCCGCGCAGCCAGTCCTCGACGAGGACGCTGTCGGCGTCGTTGTCGAGGATGAGTTCGGCCGTCTCGGTATGGATCTGCGACTCGGTGGATCCGCCACCGCCGCCGACGTCGATCGTCACGGGGCCCGCGTTGGCGCCCGCCTCGACCTTGACGCCGCCGCCCCCTCCGGCCTCTTCGCTGGTGGTGATCACCAGCTTCTCCGGTCGGTGCGCCTTGCCGTCCGCTTCCTCCTGGTCGTACGTGGCCGCGTCGTAGGTGACCGCCAGCTGCTGCATCCGCTCGCCGGTGGCGATCCCGCCCGCGCCGCCCGCGCCCTTGACGGTGAAGGTGTAGACGAAGGTGATCTTCCCGGCGTTGGGTCCGGTGTGCGCGCGCATGACGACGACGTCCTCGGTCATCGTGCCGTTGGCCAGCTCGCCGGATATCTTCCCGAGGTCCTTGGGGCCGTCGCCGGAGTCCTTGCCGCCCTTTCCGTTGCCCTTGAACTTTCCGCCGAAGTTCACGTTGCCGGAAGCCTCGACGGACGTCTTCGTGATGTCGACGTCGGGTGCCTTCTCCGGCGGCAGGTCGGGCTTCTTCTTGTTGGCGTGATAGCCGCAGATCATGCCCAGTTCAGAGGAACGGGGGCCGGCGGGGCGGGAGTTGCACTCGTCCTGGGCCTTCAGATACTCGGTGAACTGCTTGGCGTCCTCCAGGTTCAGCTCCAGGTCCTTCTGCGGGTCGCCGGTCTTGTTCCCGGAGAACAGCCACTGCCCGCCGCTGCCGCTGCCCGCCAGATACGTACCGCTCAGCTTGGCGCTGCCGCCCCAGTCCTCAAGGCCACGGATGCCCGCGGAGATGCTGGCCGTGACCCCGCCGCCCACTTCGGTGATCCGCTCCAGGGTGACGGTGCCGTCGGACCACTGCTGCAGCTTGACCGTCTCCGAGCTGCTGATCTTGATGAAGAAGATCTGGACGACGACGGTGGTCTTGGTCTGGTCCTGGGACAGCAGACACCTCGTGGGCTCGAACGGGTCGCCGTTGGGTACGAAGGGGTCCCCGCCCTCGCCACCGCCTCCGCCGCCCTCTCCCCCGTCGCCGCCGTCCGCGAAGTCGCCGGTGGCACACGCTTCGTCCTCGCTCAGCGGGTGCAGCACCCGGCACACCGCGCTCTTGAGCCCGGTCGCCTCCTCCTCGGGCAGGCTCAGACCGACGATCGCGGCGATGATCGCGGCCACGATCCCGAACACCGCGGCGTACTCGGCGCCGCTCTGCCCCCGGTCGCCCCGGCCTCGATCACGCCATCTTCCGCCGCGCCACCTGTCGTTCCACCCTCTGTAACGCTGCCGCCTGTCGCGCATCCGTACTCCCGCCCTACGCCGTCGTGCCCCCGAGCGGCAGCAGCGTAAGTACAGGTCAGGGCCCATCCGCAGGGCCCACGGACCTACGCGGGGGCCCGGTCCCGGCCGAACCGGCAGGTGTTCATCTGCCGGTTGACCACGGTCCGTTCAAGGGCCACCCACCGTCCAGCGGACGCAGTGCCCGGAGCTCTCTGATCAGTGCGCGGACGGCGATCGTCGTCGCCAGCTCGGGCGTCGTGACGTAACCGACGGAGCGGGTGGGCCGCCCGGGGCCGAGGTCGGTGGTCTCGGTGGTGAGCGGCGCGCGTGTCAGTGAGAGCGCGGGCATGATCGCCATGCCGAGTCCGCTGCCCACGATCGAAAGCACCGCCCCGTCGTCCTCCGCCTGGACGGTCGCGTACGGGATCCAGTCCTGCTCCGCCCACCAAGTCCGGGTGTACGACGAGCAGTTCTCGGTCCAGTCGACCAGCGGCAGCGAGCGCGGGTCCGGATGGCCGGCCGGGTGCACCAGGGCGTACGGCTCCTCCAGGAGTACGTCTCCGATCAGGCCGGGCGGCACCGGCGAACCGGTGCCGATCGTCGCGATCCCCACGTCCGCGCGCCCCTCGGCCACTTCACCCGCCGTGCCGGGGCCGACCTCTCTGACCACCCGTACCGTCGGTTCGATCCCGGGATGCCGCGCGGCGAGCCCTTCCAGCGCGCGCGGCAGCAGATGCAGGGCGGCGCTGCGGAAGGCGGCGATGCGCAACGGCCCCGCGACGGTGTCGCCGCCGTCTGCGCCCGCTCCGGCTCCACGCGCCTCCGCGGCGAGCGTGTCCAGCATCCGGAGTACCCGCCGGGCGTGCGCGACGGCCCGGGTGCCCGCCGCCGTGGGGCGCGCCCCGTACCGGCCACGCTCGAAGAGCACGGCGCCCACCTTGCGTTCGATGCCGCGCACCGCGTGGGAGACGGCGGACTGCGTCATGCCGAGCGTGCCGGCCGCGGCGGAGAAGCCGCCCTCGACGGCGACGGCCACGAGGGTGCGCAGCTCCTGCGGCGAGAGGTCCGCGGCGGCGGGGGTGGACGTCGGCGGGGGCGTGGTGACGGGCACGGTCAAGGGCGCGGTCAAGGGGGCTCCTGCCTGCGGGTATGAGGACGCTTCATGGATGAGGTCGTTCCATGAGCGCAACCCTCTGCCCGGCCGTCGCATTCCTCCCTACGGTCACGTCCCATGACCGCATCCACCGCCCTCACCAGCGCCGCCTCCACCGCCGCCACCGCGCTCACCGTGCACCAGATCGCCCGCCCGACCGGCTTCCCCACTCCCGGCCACTTCCGCTTCGTCGAGTCGCCCATCCCCCAACCCGCCCCCGGCACAGCCCTGGTGGAGAACCTCCACTGGTCCGTCGACCCGTACCACCGCGAGATGATGGACGGCGACTTCGAGCTGAACTCCCCGCTGGAGGGCCGCACCCTCGGCCGGGTGATCGACTCCCGCGACCCGGCGCTCCCGGAGGGCGAGATCGTCCTCCACCGGCACGGCTGGCGCACCCACTCCGTCGTACGCCCCGACGAGACGAGGCGCCTCCCGCATCACGACGGTGTCCCCCTCTGCGCCCATCTGAGCATCCTCGGCGGCACCGGCCTCACGGCGTACGTCGGACTCACCCGGATCGCCCAACTCCGCGAAGGGGAGGACCTGTTCGTCTCGGCGGCGGCCGGCGGCGTCGGTACGGCCACCGGGCGGCTCGCCCGGCTGATGGGCGCCGGACGGCTCGTCGGCAGCGCGGGCACCCCGGCGAAGGTGGCGTATCTGAAGGAACGGGTCGGCTACGACGAGGCGTTCGACTATCACGCCGGCCCCGTCGCCGACCTCCTGACGAAGGCCGCGCCGACCGGCATCGACGTGTACGTCGACAACGTCGGGGGCGAGCACCTGGGCGCGGCGATCGGCGCGCTCCGCGAACGCGGCCGGGTGGTACGGGTCGGCACGGTCGGCCAGTACAACACCCCGGACGCGCCACCGGTGCGGTTCGACCACGCCGACGTGGTGGAGAAGAGCCTGCGGATGGAGGGCTTCCTGGTGCGCAACTACCGTGACGTACAGGAGGAGTTGTACGAGTTCGCCGTACCGCGTCTGATCGACGGACAACTCGCCCTGGACGAGACGGTCGTGGAGGGCTTCGACCGGATCGTGGACGCGTCCCTGTCCATGCTGCGCGGCGGAAACACCGGCAAGATGATCGTGAGCCGGGTCTGAGGGAGGCCGATCCGGCCTCCTGGGCGGCGGCCGGCCTCAGGACTCGTACGCCGGAAGGTCTCGCGCGGCGAGCAGCGCGCGTACGGTCCCAAGTCCGCGTACGGTTCTGGACCCGCGTACGGCTCCGGGGGCGTCCCCCGGCTCCCCGGCGAGCTGATCGACCACGACGCCGCACCCCACCCAGGTCGCCCCGCACTCCTCGACCCGCAGACCGCCGTGACGCCCTCGCCCCGGAACGGCGCGACGAGGCCGGCCACCACCGCGGCGAGGGCCTCGGCATCCCGGAAGATCGCCCGGATTCCGCGTAACCGCCTCGCTGCAGAATCGTTCAACCAGGCATCGTGCGCGTAAGCATCCGATCCCCTGATGCTCACGCGCACGGCTGAGGGCCGACCCGACCTAGCGACGGGCCGGCCCTCGTGCGATGCGGAGCCGTCCACCATCTGAGCGGCGCATCGGAGCGCACGTCGACTCGGTGCCGCCGTGGATCCCGGCGCGGGGGCGGGCCCGGCACGCGACGGTGGCTTGGGTGGTCTCGCCGGCGGAACCGCTGCGGGCTCCCTGAGGGGCGGGAGGGCTCAAGTCGCGGATCACGGAGGCCGGTTCAGGCGCGACATGTCACTTGCCACGCTACGTTTACAGCCGTAACCTTGCAGCCGTAAGCACATGCCGCGAATCTCGGCGGATGCCGGGGCTGCGACGCCCCGTCGGCGCATGACACGTGAGAGAAGGAAGACGTTGATCACCACACGACGTAAGCACTGGAAGGCCATCGGCATCGCCGTCATCGGCGCGACGGCGGCCCTGGCCGTCCAGCCGACGGCAGTGGCGAACGCGGCGGGTCCGGCGGCAGCGGCGGGCCCGGTGCAGGCGGCGGACGCGGCGCAGGCGAGCGGTCGCGGCTACCAGGAATGCCGGGGCGTGACCGTCGACAAGGACGCCCCCGTGATCAGCACATCCAGCGTCCTCATCAAGGCGCCGCTGAAGACCGTCTGGCGACTGCACACGGACATCGACAACTGGTCCTCCTGGATACCGGAGATCACCCCGGCCGAGAAGAAGACGCCGGGCCCGCTGCGGCCGGGTTCGGTCTTCGCGTGGTCACCGCAGAACATGCAGGTCACGTCCACGGTCAAGACGGTCGAGTCCCGGCGCTGCACCGCGTGGGGCGGGCCCGTGAACGGCATCGACGGTGTCCACCTGTTCACCTTCCGGCCGGTCAGGGGCGGCGTACTCGCCACCACCGAGGAGTCCTGGGCGGGCGCCCCCGTCGAGGCCGACATCCCGGGCAGCCAAGGCAGCCTCGACGCGGGCCTCAAGGACTGGATGCAGCGCCTGAAGGACACCGCCGAGACGTACGACGACTGCAACTGACGCGGAACTCCCGACCGCAGCGCACCGCCGCCGCCCGCCACCCCCAGGTCCTCCGACCCGGGCGCGTGGCGGGCGGTGCCGCGTGGCCGCCGCCCCGGTGACGTACGCCCGCGCTCGATCAGTCCGTCTCGATCAGCCGCCCCAGTCAGTCCGTGAAGTGCGCGAGCGCGGTGATGACACGTTCGGCGATGTCCGGCGGCCAGCGGAACGAGGGCGAAACCGCGCGCTGGTGAGCGAGACCGTGCAGTCCGAGCCACAGCGCGACCGCGTCGGCGGGCAGGTCGGTGCTGGTCGCGACGCCGGCGGTGACACAGCCCTCAAGGCCCTCGGCGAGACGCCGCATGCTCGCGTCGCCGAGCGTGGCCACGTCCTCCTCGGTCACTGAACTGGCGTTCAGATCAGGGTTCCAGAGCCCCCCGAACATGATGCGGTAGCGCCCGGGATGGGCGAGGGCGAACTCCAGATAGGCGTGGCACAAGGCCATCAGCCGCGCGCGGGGTTCGTCGCCCGCGGCGTCCACGGCGGTGCGCAGCCATTCATCCAGATCCGTGAAGGCGTCGCGCACCACGGCCAGCATGATGGCGGGCTGGTCCGGGAAGTGGCGGTAGATCGAAGGGGCGGCGATCCCGACACGGCGCGCGACGGAGCGCAGCGTGATGGCGCCCTCGTCGCCGGTCTCCTCAAGCAGCCCGACCGCCGCGGCCACGATCTCTTCGCGCAGCCGAGCGCCCTCCCCGCGGCGGTTGCGGACGCGGGTGTGTGTCGCCGATGTGTCTTCTGCCATGGCGTTACCTTACAGCGCGAAACTTATAGGCGCTCTTCTCTTGCGCCCGATCGACTAACAGTCGTAGCCTTACGATCGTTAGCAAGGTCGAGCGAAGAGGAACCCACCATGAACACCAGCACTGTTACGAGCGGCACCGTTACGAGCAGCGTCACCGAGATCGTCGTGCCCGGGAAGGTCGAGCCGGAGGGTCTTGAGATCCGGACGCGTGAGCTGCCGGAGCCGGCCGCGGGCCAGGTGGTGCTGCGGATGGAGGCGACGGGGGTCGCGTTCGCCGAGCAGCAGATGCGGCGGGGCAAGTACTACGACCAGCCGCCGTTCCCGTTCGTCCTCGGGTACGACGTGGTGGGCACCGTGACCGCGACGGGGCCCGGTGTGGACGCGGGGCTGGTGGGGCGGCGGTTCGCGGCGGTCACCAAGACGGGCGCGTGGGCCAGCCGGCTGCTGGTCGACGCCGCGGAGCTGATGCCGGTGCCCGACGGCGTGGACCCGGCCGCCGCGGAGACCGTCCTGGTCAACGGGATCACCGCCTGGCAGATGCTCCACCGGATCGCCAAGGTCCGCCCGGGCGGCACCATCGTGGTCCTGGGCGCCAACGGCGGCGTCGGCTCCACCCTCGTCCAGCTCGCCCGGCACGCCGGCATCACCGTGATCGGCACGGCCTCCCCCCGCCACCACACCACCGTGCGCGCCCTCGGCACCACCCCGGTCGACTACCACGACCCCCACATGTACCGGCAGATCACCGACCTCGCCCCCAACGGCGTCGACGCCGTCTTCGACCACGTCGGCGGCCCGGCGCTCGAACAGTCCTGGCAACTCCTGCGCAAGGGCGGCACCCTCGTCTCCTACGGCACGGCCGCCACCAAGGACGACACCGGCAACTCACGCCTGCCCGTGCTCACGTCCTTCGCCCGCCTCGCCACCTGGAACGCCCTGCCCAACGGCCGCAGCGCGCACTTCTACAACTACTGGGCCGGCAAGCGCTGCACCAAGTGGCAGGCCCGGCTCAACGAAGACCTCACCCAGGTCCTGAACCTGGTCGCCGCCGGCCACCTGGTCCCCCAGATCGCCGCCCGCATCCCCCTCTCCGACGCCGCGACCGCCCTCACGCTCGCCGAATCCCGCACCGTACTCGGCAAAGTGATCATCGTCCCCGACCCCCACGACGCGTGAACACCCGGCCGAACTCCACGAACAGCCCGCCCCTGCCCCGGAGACGCCCCTCATGACCATCACCCTGCCCACCCCCACCCCCACCGCCCCTCGCACCGACGACCGGATCAACAACACCGCGGTCTACGTCAGTTTCGGACTCGCGTACGTCTTCGGCCACGGCAGCGCCGCGCTCTCCGGGGGCGCAACCCCCGTACTGGACATGCCCAGTTGGCTCCCCATGGCACTGCTCGGAACCGGCCTCGCGACCGGCACCGTCCTGGCCACCCTCGCCGCCCTCCGAGCCCAACGCGACGCCACCGGCCCGGAGATACTCAGCGGCCGGCTCCTCGGCCTCTCCTGGATCGTGGCCTTCGCCGCCCTGTTCCTGACCATCACCGGCCTCACGTCCGCCACCGGCTCGCCCGACCTGGCCGACCTGCTCTGGCCCGCCGGCTCCGGCCTCATGGTCGGCCTGATCTACATCGCCGAGGGCGCCGTACGCCGCAACGTCCTGCACTACAGCCTCGGCACCTGGCTCGCCCTGATCTCCACGGCCGCGCTCTCCCTCGGCACCCCCGGCCTCTACTGGGTCCTCACCCTCGCGGGCGGCGGCGGCTACGCGACAGCCACCCTCCTCGAACACCGCCGCCTCGCCACGCGGTGATCCTCCCGGGACGGCTGAAAGGCGCCCCCCGCGCGTCGGGGCCCGATCTGCGCGGACCGCCTGACCGAACGGATGCTCCACGCCACAATGGGCGGCATCAACGCCCTTACCTGGGAGCCGACTTGAGCGTCCTGGAATTTATCGCTTCCCTGAAGTGGCCCATTACCGTTCTGCTACTCGTCGGCCTGGCAAGTTGGAGGCTTCGTCGCAGCCCAGATCTCGGCAACGCCATCAGGGCACTGATCGGAAGCCGCAGCATCCGCCTGAACATCGCCGGCCAAGAGGTCGAACTCGGGGAGGCGGCCGGCGCCGCTACGTTCGCTGCGGCGCCCGACGAAGCGCTCGCTGAAGCCGGCAGCCGGCGAGACGCGGAACAGGACATCACGGAGATCCGGCGCGAGGCCGTCGAAGAAGCGATGAACGCGGCAGCTCTCTACGGGTGGAACGAGGCGCGGTCCGGCGCTGCGAGACTGCCCGAGCTATCTCTGCAATGGGATGAAAGCGGCCGGCCGGAGATGGGCGTGAAACCCATGATGATCACCCCGATCCTTGTGAAGGTGGGCGGTCTGGTGACGCCGGGCCCAAGCCCCTTCACACGCCGCCGCCCAGACGCCGGCGCCCCTCCTGGGCAGGAATGAGTCTCATCGAGACCTCCTCGCGGCGCGCCGAGCACCGTCACCACCGCCCTGGCCGCCCTCAACTGCGGCCTTCGCGCACCCACAGCATCACGGAGGCGGTGAGACGATGCCGAGCGTGACCGAACCGACCATCACCCTGTTCAGCTCCAGCCTGCTGTCCAAGTGGGGGTTCAACGACGGCGACGACCCCGAGCTGTGGCTCGCCTGGTGCGAGACGCGGGGCATCGACCACAACGCGTTCGACTTCCCGTGGGCCGCCCTCGTCCGCAAGTACCTCGTCCCCGTGATCGAGCAGGACATCACCGTCGTGAACATCGGGACCATGCACAACCCGATCAGGGCCGCGACGGTCGACGGGGCCGACGTGACCGAGGCGTGGTCCGGCCGCGCGCCCGCGCCCATACTCACCCCGGACGCGGTCGACGTGCCGATGCCCGAGGTGCTGCGTCTCGCACTGAACGAAGCCGGCCTCTCCGAGCCGCCTCCCCACCAAGGCCCCAGCCCGCGCTAGCCCCTGCGGGCGGATCGGCAGGTCCGAGCCTGGACGGCCGCAGCACAGCGACCGGTGAATCGCTCCGCCCTCCTCCGGGAGCACGGGGCGCCTTCGTGCGTCCGGCAGTAGCGTGGGCGGACCACTCTCCGGCGGGGGTAGCTGTGAACACGACACACGAATCCGGCATGGGCGACCGCCTCGCGGAACTGCGGCTGCGACGGAAGATGACGCAAGAGCAGCTGGCAGAGCGTGCCGGCCTCTCGGTCGACGTGGTCCGGAAACTGGAACAGGGCCGTCGGAACTCCGCCAGGCTCTCCACCATCAACGCCCTCGCGAGCGCCCTGGACACCGAACCCAGCTACCTCGTCGGGCAGCCCACGACGTTTGCGGTTCACGACGCGGAGGACGGCCTCCCGTCGGTCCTGGCCTTGAGGGAGGCGGTCTCACCGGTCGCCGAGCTCTTCGGGGGCGACATCGATCCCGAGGACCCGCCCACGATCGAGGAGTTGCGCAAGTCGCTCCGCTCGACGGAGAGCATCCGCAAGGAGGGGCGCATGGGCGAGATCGGGCTCCTCCTTCCGCAACTCATTCGCGACGCGCGCGCTGTCGTGCACGCTTCGACGGGCAGCGACAGGGCCGCGGCCAACTCCGTGCTCGCTGTGGCGTATCAGGTGGCGGCGACGACGCTCACCGGGCTCGGCAAGGAAGACGCCGCGTTCACGGCAATGGAACGTTCGTTGGGTGCGATCCGCGAGTGCGACGACCCGGGCCTTGAGACGATGGCCGCCTCCACCCTGTCCTGGGTGTTCACCAGACAGGGCCGACTTGCGGACGCCGAGCGCGTCGCCCTGGCGCGCGCCGAGAAGATCGAGCCCGGCTTCCGGTCCGCACCGCGGGACCTCGCGTTGTGGGGAATCCTGCTGCTGCGCGCGGCAACGGCCGCTGTGCGGCAGGAGAAACAGACTACGGTGACCGATCTCATGCGGTTGGCGAAAGGCGCGGCCGAGAGCATGGGCGAGGATCGTCTCGTCTACGCGACCCCGTTCGGGCCGACGAACACGGGCATCGCCAACGTCAACTTCCTGGTGGAGATGGAGAAGGCCGACGAGGCGATCGCCGCGGCGCGCACCATCCCCAACCTCGCTTCCCTGCCACCGACTTGGCGTGCTCGATTCCAAGTGGATCGGGCACTCGCCTACAACGACCTCGGCAAGGACCGTGCGGCCGGCCGGGCGTTGCTGCTGGCCGAGGCCGACGCTCCGGAGTGGATGCGGTATCACTCCACCTCGCGGCGCCTGGTGGAAGAGTTGCGGGGGCGCGCCTCCCGGGCGGACACCGAGGTACTGGGCCTGGCCGCCCGACTCGGGCTCGCCGGGTAGGGCGCGCCGTCCTACCGGCTGCGGAATGTGGTACGGCTCGACCCTGGGGTGTGATCGCGCGGATACCTAACGTGGTCGGTCTACCGCGGCGCCGACCAACTCGGCCAGAGGCTTCCGGCGCCGCTCCCACCCCCCAGGGAGCCGACGTTGACTCAACATTCGCCCGCCAAGGGTGCCACCGCCGACCGCCGACCCGCCGCGCGACGCTCAGGCGCAAAGCATCCAGGCCGACTTGGACGCCGCGTACGCCGACATCGCAGCGCGGGCATCGCAGCGTGGGCAACCGCCGGGTACACCATTGCCGCCCGGAACGCTGCGGCAGCGCGGGCGGCAAGCTGATGATCGCGTGCGTCAGGGTTGTACGAGCTCCCCGTCGAGGACTCGCGCGGCAAGCGCTGCCCCGAGCACGGCGTCATCCTGCTCCGGCGCGGCGACCCGATCCGCGCCGAGGACCTGACGCGCGACTATCCCGTCCGCCCGCAGTGACTCACCTTCGGGCCCGCCGACGCCGAGGGCGACGGCCGCCCCCACTGACTCCCTCGTCCCGCTGTCGCTGGGGAGCTCCAGCGAGACGAGGGGCCAAACCCCCGCCCCGGGCACCTTCCAGGCAGTCGGCACCCGGGGCAGGGCGGTAAATCCCGCGCACCATCCAACGCGTAGGAGGGCACGTGAGCACAGCAGCCATCAAGACCGTCAACCTGACGGCGACCCGAGACCCCCAGGCCGTTCTCAACGCGGTCGCGCCGCACATCACGGAACTGACCACGAACATCTTCGACAGCGGCATGAGCCTGTGGGACCGCGAGGTTGCCCTGCTCCTGCGCGACAGCACCATGGTCCGCGACATGGCCGAGCGGATCCTCGGCAACGCCGTCATGTACGTCATGGGATCGATCGAGAACCCGAACGTGCACCTCGGCGTCGGCAAGCTCGTCGACATCGGCGTACACCAGCTGATCCTCGACACGCCCGTCTGGTGGGGCATGTGCCGCCTCTACAACGGCGGCGCGTTCAAGCACCACGCGCCCTTCATCGAACGCCGCAGCGACGGTCTGTGCCTGCGCACGGGTGACTTCCTGCGGTCCGAGGGCTGGGCGATCGACGAGGAACTGTGGGCCATCGACGGGGCGAACTGCTCGCCCTGCGACGACAAGGTCCCCGACAGCCACTGACGCCCCTACCCTGGCTCCCGTCCGCCGCCACCGGCGGGCGGGGGCCGCTGTCCGTCCGCTCACGAAGGAACCCCTGTGCCCGCACTGCACGACATCGCCGCCGAAACCGAACTGTGGGACGCCTACGCGGAGTCCGCGTTCAAGGCCGACGCCGAGCCGGTCTTCCACTGGACGCAGTACGCCGGCCACGGCCCCGGCACCGAGTTGCTCGGCGACCCGAGCACTGTCCTCGAAATCGGGTGCGGCACCGGGCGCGCGCTCGCCCATCTCGCGCAGCGCGGCATCAAGGCCACGGGGGTGGACCTGTCTCCGGTCATGGTCGCCAAGACCCGCGACCGGTGGGCTGAGACCGGCGCCCAGTTCGTGCACGGCGAGGTACTCGACCACCTGACGGACACGACGGACACCTACGACGCGATCTACTCGATCTTCGGCGCCGCGTGGTTCAGCGCCCCGGACAAGTTGTTCCCGCTCGTCCACGAGCGGCTTACCCCAGGCGGCACATTCGTGTTCTCACAGCCGCCGGCCATCCCCGGCGCTTACGGCCCGCAGGGCATGTACAAGGGCGGCTTCGCGGGGAAGGCCATGTTCACCTACCGGTACAGCTACAAGCCCCAGGTCTGGGAGCGGCTGCTCACCCGGGCCGGGTTCCATGAGGCGAACGCCGAGGTCCTCGACGCACCAAAGGCCGACCACATCGGGACCCTCGTCGTGCGCGCCCGCCGTTGACCGCGCACCGCCGGCCCCGGAAACGACTGAAGACCCAGCCGGGACAGCTCCCGAACTGGGCCTTCTTCGTAGGCCGTGTGGGACTCGAACCCACAACCAACGGATTAAAAGTCCGCTGCTCTGCCAATTGAGCTAACGGCCCCTGACGAGTCATCCACGAGCATAGCCCGCCCGGAACGGCGAGCCGATCGGGTATCCCCCCGGTAGGGGTTGGCGCCGGGGTGGTGGGGGTACGGGGCGGGGCCCGTAGCGCAGCCGGGTGGGTGCGGTACGGGCCCCGTCGGGCGTGGACTCAGGGAGTCCGGGGAGGTGGACGGTCAGCCGTTGCGCTTCCAGCGCGGCTTGTCGTCGCGGCGGCCGAACGAGCCCGTGCTCGTGCCCGTGCCGGTCGTGCCTCCGCGGTGGTCGTCGCGACGGCCCGAGGGGCGGTCGTGGCCGCCGGAGCGGAAGCCGCCCGCGGGGCGGTCGTCGCGGCGGTCGCGGTTGAACGGGCGGTCACCGGTGGGACGGTGCTCGCGGCCCTGGAAGGGGCGCGCGCCGTCGCGGCGGTCGCCGCCCGAGGGGCGGTCGTCGCGGCGGTCGCGGTTGAAGCCGCCTTCCTTCCGGTCGTCGCGGCGGAAGCCGCCACTGGCCGGACGGTCGTCACGACGCTGGAAACCGCCACTCGCGGGCCTGTCGTCACGGCGCTGGAAGCCACCGCGGTCACCACTGCCGCCACGGTCGTCACGGCGGTCACGGTTGAAGCCGCCCCGCTCGCCACCACGGTCGTCCCGGCGGTCGTCACGACGCTGGAAACCACCACGGTCGCCGCTGCCGCCGTCGCGCGGGGTGTAACCCTTCGCGCCACCACGGCCGCTGCGCTCGCCGCGGTCGTCCCGACGGTCGTCCCTGCGGCCGTAGTTGCCACGCTCGTCGCGCGGCGCCTGGGCCGGTACGGGCGGCGCCGCCGCCGCTGCCTCGATGGCCGCCGCGGCCTCGGCCGCGACCTCCGCCACCGCTGCCTCCGGGTCGTCCCCACGCTCGCGCGCGGCACGCGCGACGAGGCGGTCGGCCTCTTCGCGCAGTTCGCCGGCCCGGCGCTGGAGGCGCTCCAGCTCCTTGGTCAGGTCGGCGACCTCGCGCTCCGCCTGTTTGGCGGAGTTGTTCGCGGAGTCGGCCTGCACCTCGGTCAGCGAACGGGCGCCGGTGATCTCGGCGACCTCCGGCTCGAACGCGCCGGCACCGGCGACCATGTGACGCGCGGCGTCGACGCCAGCGTCCTCCATCAGCCGGAAGATCTGGCGGCGCTGGTGCGGCAGGGCCAGCGACACGACGACGCCGGACTTGCCGGCGCGCGCCGTACGGCCCGAGCGGTGCAGGTAGTCCTTGTGGTCACCGGCCGGGTCCACGTTCAGGACCAGGTCGATGCCGTCGACGTGGATACCGCGGGCGGCCACGTCGGTCGCGACGAGCGCGTTGACGTAACCCTCCTTGAAGTCCGCGAGCGTCCGGGTGCGCGCGCCCTGCGTCATACCGCCGTGCAGCGCGTCCGCCTTCACACCCGAGTCACGGAGCTGCTCGGCGATACGGTCGGCGCCCAGCTGCGTACGGACGAAGATGATCGTGCGGCCCTTGCGCGCCGCGATCGCCGCCGTGACCGGCGCCTTGTCCTTGGGCTTCACGACGAGCACGTGGTGGCTCATGGTCGTGACGTTGCCCTGCGCGCTGTCGACCTCGTGGTGCACGGGGTTCTTCAGGTAGCGCTTGACCAGCGTGCTGATCTCGTTCTCCATCGTGGCGGAGAAGAGCATGCGCTGGCCGCCGGCCGGCACCAGGTCGAGCAGCTCGGTGACCTCGGGCAGGAAGCCCAGGTCGGACATCTGGTCGGCCTCGTCGAGGATCGCGATCTGGACGTTCTCCAGCGAGCACGCGCCGCGGTTGATGATGTCGCGCAGCCGGCCCGGGGTGGCGACGAGGACGTCGACACCGCGCTCCAGCGCGTAGATCTGGTTGCCCATCGACGTACCGCCGCAGACGACCTTCATCTTCAGGCCGAGTACGTCGCCGTACGGCTGGAGGGCGTCGGCGACCTGCATCGCCAGCTCGCGGGTCGGGGTCAGGATGACGCCGCGGGGCTTCTTCTTCTCGGTGTGGCCCTCGGCGAGCGTGGCCAGCAGCGGCAGACCGAACGCGAGGGTCTTGCCGGAGCCGGTACGGCCGCGGCCCAGGATGTCCTTGCCGGCCAGGGCGTCCGGGATGGTCGCGGCCTGGATCGGGAAGGGCGCGACGACGCCGTTCTGGGTGAGCTTGCGCACGATGCCTTCGGGCAACCCCAGGTCGCCGAAGGTGATTTCGGGGGTCTTCGGGGTGGAGGGGGCCTCGGGGGCCTCGGTCGTCTCGACCGGCTCAGCCACCTCAGCCGTCTCGGTCGTCCCGGTCGTCTCCACGACGACGTCAACAGCCTCTACGGCTACTACGGCCTCTGCCGTGATGCTCTCGATCGAGTCGTCGGAGTCGTTCTCGGGCATGACGGTGTGGTCAGTACTGGAAATGGACATGCGAAATGCGAAACCTTCCGGAGTCTCGGCACGCGCCCAAACTCCGTGATTCGCAATTCGACCGCCTCAATGCGGTCTGCCACGGCAAGGGAGAGTACGCGCCACGCGGCGCTCTTCTGTGTCGGCGCCGGGCAATGATCAAACGATCTACTACCATACGCACCGCTCCCCCTACCTGGCAAACCAACCCCCGCGCGATCCCCGTCACAGCGGCCCCACAGCGGTCCCGGACCGGCGCCACAGCGGCCCAAGACCCGCCCCGGACCCGCCCCGGACCCGCCCCTGACCGGCCCACCGAGTGGCCTCACACCGGCCCCGGCTGCGGCGACGCCGCCGGCTCCTTCCGCATCCCGACCCCGTCGCCCGGCGACAGCGCGTGCGTCCGTACGTCCGCCATCGGCGACGCCGACGGCGGCTCCGGCGGGCCGCTCGGCTCGGGCTGGGTCGGCGGCTCCGGATCGGGGTCCGGCGGGGGCGGCTCGGAGGGCGGCGGCACGGTCCGGGTCGGCTGCTCCGCGGGCGGTACGTCACCGCCGCCCGGCGGCCTCGGCGCCGGCGGAAGCGGCTTGCCGTCCGGGCCCTTCGACGGCTTCGCCGACGGGTCGCCCGACGCCTTCGGGTCGCCCGGCTTCCCCTTCTCGCCGTCCTTGCCGCTGTGCTCGGCGCCCTTCGGCCCCGCGCCGCCCCGGGCGTCGGCCGGCAGGCTCGCGCCGGCGTCCGCCGCCGTACCGCCGTCCTGCTCGGCCTCGGCCCCGCGATCCTCGGCCGATCGCGAGGGGGCCGGCTTCCCTTCGTCGTCGCCGACGCTCATGCAGCCCGTGGAGGTGGCGACCGCCACCGAAGTGACGATCCAGACGGCGATACGGCCGGGGGCGGACAAACGGCCGGGGGCGGACAACTGGCGCACGCGGGGCACCTCCGGGGGCGTAAACGGCTCGCCCGCCGAAGGAGGCCCGACGGCAGGGGAATGATTGCCCTGCTCAACTTCCTTTTCCCCACAAGGGACACGCCCGGCACGCGCCCAAGCCCGCCCGGCCACCTCATGCCGACCCCGTCGGCCGTCGGCCGCCGTCAGCGCGCCCCCAGCTCCCACCCCGCCCACACCGCGCCCAGACCCACCAGCACCGACGCCGTCACATACGCGCCCGCCAGCAGTCCCTTCCCGCGCTCCGCCAGTCGCAACGTCTCGTACGAGAAGGTCGAGTACGTCGTCAGCGCCCCGCACAGCCCCGTACCGATCAGGGCGTACGTCGCCGACGACACCGCCGCCCCGGCCAGCACACCCAGCACCAGACTCCCCGCGACGTTGACGGCGAACGTCCCCCACGGGAAGAGGGTTTCGTGCCACGTCTGCACCGTACGGTCCGTCAGATACCGCAGCGGCGCCCCGATCGCGCCTCCCGCGACCACCAGCAGCCAGTTCACGACGCCGCGCCCCGTGCCACGCCCCGCACCACGGTCCGCCGCGTCACGGTGGCCGTCAGCCACACCGCCGCCAGCGCGCCCACGAGCGTCACGGCCGCGTACCCGAACGCGGCCGGCGCCTCCCCGTGCCGTACCAGCCGCAGGAAGTCCAGCGTGTACGTCGAGAACGTCGTGAAGCCGCCCAGCACCCCCACCCCCAGGAACGGCCGCACCAGCGGATGTACCGGCCGGCCGCCCTCGGAGACCAGCACCATCAGCACGCCGATCAGCCCGCAGCCCACCACGTTCACCACGAACGTCGTCCAGGGGAAGGCGCCGTCGGCGGTGGGCCACAGCCGCCCGGCGCCGTACCGCGCCGTCGCGCCCGCCGCACCGCCCGCGGCGATGACGGCGAGCACCTGCCACAGCCGGTGCCCGGCCGTCTCGGCGCGCTGACCGGGCACCCGCAGATCGACATCGGAGTCGACCGGCTCAACAGGATCGGCATCGGAGCCGGCCGGCTCGGCAGGATCACCCGACCCAACCGGATCACGCGGATCACGCGGATCACCCGGCCCGCCCCGCCCGACCGGATCACCCGGATCGCCCGCCGCGCTCACCCGTACCCCAGCTCGTGCAGCCGCTCGTCGTCGATCCCGAAGTGGTGCGCGATCTCGTGCACCACCGTGATCTCCGTCTCGGCCACCACTTCCTCGCGCGTCTCGCACATCCGCAGCGTCGGCCCCCGGTAGATCGTGATCCGGTCCGGCAGCACCCCCGCGTACCACTCGCCGCGATCGGTCAGCGGGGTCCCCTCGTAGAGCCCCAGCAGGTCGGGGTCGAACTCCTCCCCCGACTCCTTGGCCGAAGCGGGGTCCGGTTCGTCCTCCACGAACACCGCGACGTTGTCCATCAGCCGCATCAGCTCCGGCGGCACCCGGTCCAGCGCCTCGGCCACCAGTTCTTCGAACTCCTCGCGCGTCATCTCCAGCACCCCGCCATTGTCACGCAGGTCCGCGAGATCGCCGCTCGCCGAGATCGCCGTTCGCCAGGAGTCACCCCGACAGGAGTCACCAAGATCCGGGAAAGACGGCGCCCGCGCATGATCGCCCGTCGCCGTGGGCATACGCGCCCAATGGCCCGCGACGTACGCCGTGTCCCGTTCCGCACCGCGATCACCGCGATCGGCCGATTCCAGCGGCACTACCGGTCCCGCGGCGACGGTCCGACCAGCGCCCTCGTCAGCTCCCCGCACCCCTACACCCGCGCGCTCGGCCTCGTCGCCGTGGTGCTGCTCGGCGCCTGGCTCGGGCTGCTGATCGTCGGCAGCGTGCGTACGCCGGTCGGGCCCATGGACACGAAGATGACGCTGCGGCCCTCCCTCACCGGCGGCACGAAGATCAACGTCTCGCCGCTGGGCGCGCTGGAACTCGACTCGCACACGGCCCCGATCCGCCTCGACGTGGACGTCGACCAGCTCGATCCGGTCCGCTCACAGGCCCTCGTCGAGCACCCCGAACGCCTCTCCGGCCTCCAGGAGGAGGTCGGCCACGACGTCGCGGCCGGGACCACCGAGCTGGCCGTACGGTCCTGTGTCGCCGTCGTCTCGGGCGCCACCGCCCTCGGACTGGCCGTCTACCGTCGCCCCCGCCGCGCGCTGGCCGCCGGCGGGCTCGCGCTCGTGCTGCTGAGCGCCGCCGGCATCACCGCGTTCGCGACCTGGAACCCGAAGTCCGTGCTGGAGCCCCGCTTCTCCGGGCTGCTCTCCTCGGCCCCGCAGGTCGTCGGCAGCGCACGCTCGATCGTCACCGAATTCGACGTCTACCAGAAGGAGTTGGCACGGCTCGTCACGAACGTGACCAAGCTGTACGACGCGACGTCGACCCTGCCCTCGTACCAGCCGGACCCCGGCACCCTGCGTGTCCTCCAGGTCTCCGACATCCATCTCAACCCCGCCGCCTGGCACATCATCGGCTCGCTCGTGGAGCAGTACAAGATCGACCTCGTCATCGACTCCGGCGACACCATGGACCACGGCTCGGCCGCCGAGAACAGCTTCCTCGACCCGATCCCCGACCTCGGCGCCCCCTACGTCTGGGTGCGCGGCAACCACGACTCGGCCGCCACCCAGAAGTATCTGGAGGGCCTGAAGAACGTCCATGTCCTCGACAACGGCCGCGCCGTCACCGTCGCCGGGATCCGGGTGGCGGGCACGGGCGATCCGCAGTTCACCCCCGACCGCTCGCTGGCCAACGCCGGTGACCCGGCCGAGGAGATGGCGGGCATCCGGCTGGCGTCGGCCATCCGCGACCAGGAGCGGGCGGGCACCCCGGTGGACATCGCCGTCGCGCACAACCCGATCGCGGCGAAGGAGACCGACGGCACCGTCCCGCTGGTGCTGGCGGGCCATGTCCACCATCGCGACACCGAGATCATGCCGCTCGGCACGCGTCTGAAGATCGAGGGCTCGGCGGGCGGCGGCGGGCTGCGCGCGGTCCAGAACGACAAGCCGGAGAAGGTCCGGGCCTCGCTGCTCTATCTGGACAGCACGACGAAGCGGCTGCAGGCGTGGGACGAGATCACGCTGGGAGGTCTGGGGCTGACGACGGCGGAGGTCAGCCGCCATCTCCCGGAGGAGGCGGGCGTACCGGGCACGGACCCGTCGCCGTCGCCGTTCGGAGCACCGTCGGGATCGTCGTCGAATTCACCGTCGGGATCACCTTCCGGATCGCCCTCCGGAACATCGTCCGCGCCACCCTCGAACGGACCGTCCGGCTCCCGCTCCCCCGCCGCCCCGGCGGGCCCCTCCCCCGCCCCGTAAACCGTTTTGGCGATAGCTCCCCGCATCCCATATGCTTCTCACGTCCCCGACGCGCTAGCAAGCGCCCAGGCGGGCCCTTAGCCCTCATCGTCTAGTGGCCCAGGACGCCGCCCTTTCAAGGCGGTAGCACGGGTTCGAATCCCGTTGGGGGCACGCAACACTGTGTGCGAGACTCGTCTCGCACATTGCTTGGTCCTGTGGAGCAGTTTGGAGTGCTCGCCACCCTGTCAAGGTGGAGGCCGCGGGTTCAAATCCCGTCAGGACCGCTGTGGCTCGTGAGAGCCGCGTGGCTGGGTAGCTCAGTTGGTACGAGCGATCGCCTGAAAAGCGATAGGTCGCCGGTTCGATCCCGGCCCCAGCCACTCTCTTCTTCCTCCGCAGACGCCCCTCCCGAGAACTTCGGCAGGGGCTTCTCACTTGTCCCCGCGAAATGGGTTCGCCACTCTCCCGGCGCGGGTGAGACCCTGGGCTCGGTATGTCTACTTCCCTCGCCGACCTTCAGTCCCTGCTGGCCGAGGTGTCGCTGCGTGACGCGCAGCGCCTCGGCCGCCGTCTCGAAGGCGTCCGGCGCATCCGTAAGCCCGAAGCCCGGCAGGCCGTCCTCGACGAGATCGCGGTCGAGGCCGGCAGGTCCGCCGAGCGTGTGCGCGCCCGCGCGGCCCGGATGCCGGCGATCACGTACCCCGAGCAACTGCCCGTCAGCCAGAAGAAGGACGTGATCCTGGAGGCGATACGCGACCACCAGGTCGTGATCGTCGCCGGTGAGACCGGATCGGGGAAGACCACCCAGATCCCCAAGATGTGCATGGAGCTGGGCCGGGGCGTCCGGGGCATGATCGGGCATACGCAGCCCCGCCGGATCGCCGCCCGCACCGTCGCCGAGCGCGTCGCCGACGAGTTGAGGACCCCGCTCGGCGAGGCCGTCGGCTGGAAGGTCCGCTTCACCGACCAGGTGAACCAGGACGCGACGTTCGTCAAGATCATGACCGACGGCATCCTGCTCGCCGAGATCCAGTCGGACCGTGACCTGCGCGCGTACGACACGATCATCATCGACGAGGCCCACGAGCGCAGCCTCAACATCGACTTCCTGCTCGGCTATCTCGCCCAGCTCCTCCCCCGGCGCCCGGATCTGAAGCTCGTCATCACCTCGGCGACGATCGACCCCGAGCGCTTCTCCCGCCACTTCGGCGACGCCCCGATCGTGGAGGTCTCCGGCCGTACGTTCCCGGTCGAGGTCCGCTACCGCCCCCTCCTCGAAGAGGAGGGTGACGAGGGCGACCGCGACCAGATCACCGCGATCTGCGACGCCGTCGACGAACTCCAGTCCGAGGGACCCGGCGACGTCCTGGTCTTCCTCTCCGGCGAGCGCGAGATCCGCGACACCGCCGACGCGCTCGACAAGCGCAAGCTCCGGCACACCGAGGTCCTCCCCCTGTACGCGCGTCTCTCGCACGCCGAGCAGCACCGCGTCTTCCAGAGACCCGGCGGCGGCGCGACCCGCAGGATCGTGCTGGCGACGAACGTGGCGGAGACGTCGCTGACCGTGCCGGGCATCAAGTACGTGATCGACCCCGGCACCGCCCGTATCTCCCGCTACTCCCACCGCACCAAGGTCCAGCGGCTGCCGATCGAGCGGATCTCGCAGGCCAGCGCCAACCAGCGCAAGGGCCGCTGCGGCCGTACGTCGGACGGCATCTGCATCCGGCTGTTCTCCGAGGACGACTTCGACGCGCGGCCCGAGTTCACGGACGCCGAGATCCTCCGTACGAATCTGGCCTCCGTCATCCTCCAGATGACCTCGGCCGGCCTTGGCGAGATCGAGAAGTTCCCCTTCATCGACCCGCCGGACCACCGCAACATCCGCGACGGTGTCCAACTCCTCCAGGAACTGGGCGCGTTCGACGCCGCACAGAAGGATCCGCGCAAGCAGCTCACCCCGCTCGGCCGCAAACTCTCCCAGTT
Source organism: Streptomyces sp. NPDC057307 (assembly GCF_042667665.1). Taxonomy (NCBI): domain Bacteria; kingdom Bacillati; phylum Actinomycetota; class Actinomycetes; order Kitasatosporales; family Streptomycetaceae; genus Streptomyces; species Streptomyces sp. NPDC057307. Next base: position 50,820 of record NZ_JBHUZM010000019.1, read on the forward strand.
GCCCGTCGACCCGCGCCTGGCGCGCATGGTCATCGAGGCGGAGCGCAACGGCTGTGTACGCGAGGTGATGGTGATCGCCTCGGCGCTCTCCATCCAGGACCCGCGCGAACGCCCCTCGGAGAAGCAGACCCAGGCCGACCAGCAGCACGCCCGCTTCCGGGACGAGTCCTCTGACTTCCTGGCCTTCCTGAACCTGTGGCGCTACATCCGCGAGCAGCAGAAGGCCCGCGGCTCCTCCGCCTTCCGCCGGATGTGCAAGGCGGAGTATCTGAACTTCCTGCGCATCCGCGAGTGGCAGGACATCTACTCCCAACTGCGCACGGTCGCCAAGCAGATGGGCATCAAGTTCGAGGAGAACGACGACAACGCCCCGGCCTCGGACCAGTCCGTGCACATCTCGCTGCTGGCCGGGCTGCTGTCGCACATCGGCCTGAAAGACGTCAAGGATGGCGCGAAGAACGAGTACGTGGGCGCCCGCAACGCGAAGTTCGCGGTCTTCCCCGGCTCGGCCCTCTTCAAGAAGCCGCCGCGCGTCATCATGTCGGCGGAGCTGGTGGAGACGTCCCGGCTCTGGGCGCGGGTCAACGCGAGGATCGACCCCGAGTGGATCGAGCCGCTGGCCCAGCACCTGATCAAGCACACGTACAGCGAGCCGCACTGGGAGAAGGACCAGGCGGCCGTCATGGCGTACGAGAAGGTGACGCTGTACGGCGTACCGATCGTCGAGCGGCGCAAGGTGAACTTCGGCCGAATCGACGCGGAGGCGTCGCGCGACCTGTTCATCCGCAACGCGCTCGTCGAGGGCGACTGGCGGACGCACCATCAGTTTTTTCATGACAATCGCAAACTTCTGGGCGAGGTCGAGGAGTTGGAGCACCGCGCCCGGCGCCGCGACATCCTCGTGGACGACGAGACGCTGTTCGACTTCTACGACGAGCGGGTGCCCGACCATGTGGTCTCCGGGGCGCACTTCGACTCGTGGTGGAAGCGCAAGCGCGTGGAGGAGCCCGAACTCCTCGACTTCGAGCGTTCGATGCTCATCAACGAGGCCGCGGGCGCCGTCACGAAGGACGACTATCCGGACTCCTGGCGGCAGGGCCGGCTCAAGTTCCGGGTGACGTACCAGTTCGAGCCGGGGGCGGACGCGGACGGCGTGACCGTGCACGTACCGCTCCAGGTGCTCAACCAGATCACTTCCGAGGGCTTCGACTGGCAGATCCCGGGACTGCGCGAGGAGGTGGTGGTGGAGCTGATCCGCTCGCTGCCGAAGCCGATCCGCCGCCACTACGTCCCGGCGCCGAACTACGCCAAGAAGTTCCTGGAGCGCGCGGTGCCTCTTCAGGAAGCGCTTCCCGTGACGCTGGCCCGCGAGCTGCAGCGGATGGTCGGGGTGCCCGTCACGGCGGAGGACTTCGATCCCGGCCGGGTGCCGGACCATCTCAAGATCACTTTCCGGATCGTGGACGAGCGGCGCCGCAATATCGCCGAGGACAAGGATCTGGAGGCGCTGCGGATCGCCCTCAAGCCCAAGGCCCGCAAGGCGATCTCGCAGGCCGCGGCGGCGGTGGCGGGACCGACGGGCGAGTCCGTCGAACGCTCGGGCCTCACGGACTGGACGATCGGCACGCTCTCGCGCACCTTCGAGACCCGGCGGGCCGGCCAGCCGGTCAAGGCGTACCCGGCCCTGGTCGACCAGGGCGCGACCGTGGCCGTACGGCTCTACGACACCGAGGCCGAGCAGCAGCAGGCCATGTGGCACGGGACGCGGCGGCTGATCCTGCTCAACATCCCGGTCAATCCCGCCAAGTTCGCCTCGGACACCCTCAACAACAAGCAGAAGCTGGCCCTGTCACGTAATCCGCACGGCTCGATCCAGGCGCTGTTCGAGGACTGCGCGACGGCGGCGGCGGACCGGCTGATCGCCGAGCACGGGGGGCCCGCGTGGGACGAGGAGTCGTACCGCAAGCTGTACGAGAAGGTCCGCGCCGACCTGGTCGACGTGACCGTGCGCACCATCGGCAACGTCGAGCAGATCCTGGCCGCCTGGCAGGCGTGTGAGCGGCGGCTGAAGTCCACGAACAGCCTGGTCCTGATCAACAACGTGCAGGACGTGAAGGACCAGCTGGCGGAGCTGATGCCGGCGGGCTTCGTGACCCGTACCGGACTGCGCAGGCTGCCCGACCTGATGCGTTACCTGGTCGCGGCGGACCGTCGGCTCCAGCAGATGCCGACGAACGTCCAGCGCGACACCACGCGCATGGAGAAGGTCCACGAGATGCGGGACGAGTACGCCTGGCTGCTCGAACAGCTCCCGCGCGGGCGGCCGGTGCCGCAGCAGGTGCTGGACATCCGCTGGATGATCGAGGAGCTGCGGGTGAGCTACTTCGCGCACGCGCTGGGCACGGCGCAGCCGGTGTCGGACAAGCGGATCGTGAAGGCGATCGACGCGGCGGCGCCGTAGCCGCAGGCGGGGCCCGGATCCGGTTCGACCGCACCCTTCGAGCTGCTGTACAGTCTGACTTCGCAGCCGCCGGTGGGAATCACGCCGGAGCCGCGAATTCTGGTCCTGTGGAGCAGCTTGGAGTGCTCGCCACCCTGTCAAGGTGGAGGCCGCGGGTTCAAATCCCGTCAGGACCGCGTTTGTACGACACGAGGCCCGCATCCCTTGGATGCGGGCCTCGTTGCTGTGCCGCCCCGGAAAGCCCCACGAGTGCGGGCCTCGTTGCTGCGTCTTGGGTTGACGGCTCCCCGTGGCGCGGGTAAGTCATCCACAGGGGCCCTTCCCTGGCAGCCCAGGGCCCCGTCCTCCGGGGGGTGGCGCGCATGGCGGCATCGGTGGCGAAGCACGAGACTCGCGCGCTCCTGCGCGCCCATCTGGCGGCCGCTACGGGCTATCGACACGTCACGCGTCACTGCGCGGTCTGCCATCGCCTCCAGCGGCTCGCCATGGAGCCTGCCGCGCCCGCTCCCCCGAGCGCCGACGGGACGACAACCAACAGCTCCGCCCCGAACCGCACACCAGAAGCGGACAGCGACCCTCATTAGGCGCTATGACGGGAGTTGGCAAGGGGTTGCCTCTGTGACGGGTGTCACCGATCACATTTCCGGGACGGCTGTGCTTACACCTCGCATACAGCCTGCGAATTTTATATGTGCAATTGCATGCCCCCGCAAGCGCTTCCTCCCGGCCCCCAACTCCGGCCCCACCGCACAAAAAAGATCGCGCTGGACCCGGCGGAGTCCAGCGCGATCAAAGTGACTTGCCCCGCATCGCGGGAGCGTGGGCCCTGTTGGGGCAGATGCCCGTCGTGTGGTGCGTTGTGAAGCTGTGTGGATCAATGTGGAGCTATGTAGCTGGACGACCGGATTGGGGACCCGGGTGTCCGGTTGGGGTTGGTTGGTTGTCAGCTGTGCCCTGACGAGGCTTTTCAGGCCTCGCTGCGCTGCTGCGGAATACCCGCGAGCAGCGCGCGGACCTCTGCCTCGCGATACCGGCGATGCCCACCGAGCGTGCGGATGGACGTGAGCTTGCCGGCCTTTGCCCAGCGTGTGACCGTCTTCGGGTCCACGCGGAACATCGTGGCAACCTCAGCCGGGGTCAGCAGCGGCTCGGCATCAGGGGTGCGAGCGGTCATGAGCGGCCTCCTCGGGAGAACCGAACCATCTCGGTTCTTTCCTCTAAATTCTGCACCTTGACCCGCGTTGCCCGAAATGGCGGACGCGGGCCGAGTCGGTTATAGGACGAACGGCTTGTCCTCGGCACTACAACTACACCATCTGTCCAGCCTCGTCGGCCAAACCGATGGAATTGCCCTCTCAGGTGTTCATCAACGACGGAAGCCGATGGACCATGCCATAGCGGACAGTTACGTCGCAGTGACGATCAGTCACAGGAGCAATCAGGAGTCACGAGACCCCCCATAGAGCACAATGCAGAGCATTCCACCCTTACTTGGACGGAAGGAGTCCTCCCCGGACTCCTTGTCCTATTTTGACACGAGGGTGGGCGATGGGCGCAAGAGCCCCGTTAGTGCGGTCCGTCACGCTTGAGGCAAAGAACCCGGATCGGGGCCTAAGTCCCCCGGCGCGCGGACATGCGGCCCTACGCCCCGTCCGCGCGCCCCATCAGGTACGCCCTCAGTTGGCGAACTGGCGGTCCCTGACCGCCCGCCAGCGCTCCGCCAGCCGTTCGTACGCCACGCCCGCCGCCTCGCCGTCACCGGCCCGCAGCGCGGCGATCCCGGCCGCCACGTCCGCCGCCGAGCGGTCGTCGGCGAGCTGGGGTCCGGTGAGGGCGTGCACCAGCCCGCCGTAGTCCAGCTCGACCAGCGAGCGGGGGTGGAATTCCTCCAGCCACCGGCCCACGTCCATGAGGCCCTCGATGAGCGGACCCTCGTCGACCGACTCCCGCAGCGCCTTCAGCGCGCGGGCCAGCCGCCGCCGCGCCTGCACCATCGGGGTCCGGTAGCGCAGGGCGGGCGCCGTGGGGCCCTCCTCCTCGTACGCCCGGTACTCGCGCTCGTCGTCGGCGAAGAGCGTGAACCAGCGCACCGGCACCTGCCAGACCGCCGTCCTGATCCACGGCCGGGCGTCCGGATTGCGCTCACGCCACTGTTCGAAGTCGGCGGCGGCCTGTTCGCGTACGACCGACGGCAGTACGGCGTCGAGCAGCGGCTTCGGCAGGGTGCCGTCCAGCGACTCCAGGGCCAGCCAGCCGCGCAGCCGGGTGCGCCACGGGCAGACGCACACCACGCCGTCCACCTCCGTCACGAACGCGTCGGCGCTCTCGTGCACGGGCACCGGGACGGGCGGCGTGGGCAGCAAGTCGGCCAGGGAGCGCCGGAGTTCGTCCTGTGCGGTCGGCGTGCGGTCCCGTGCGGCGTAGCGCGCCCAGTGGCTTCTCTCCGGCTCCGGGAAGGCCGCCAGGGGCTCGTACACGCGCAGGTAGGAGGCGTAAGGGACGAGGAGTGAAGACACCGCTGGCATGGGGCGAATCGTCCCATGCCCGTACCGCCCGGGAGGGTGATCCTGGGCACTGCGTCGGATCTACGTCACGGTAGGACTTACCCTCGTGCGCAAACAGTCCCTCCCCACCCCCAGGAGGGGCTACTCACCGCTTCGTACTTGGGAGTCACCACCGTGACCGATGTGACCGGAGCCCCTGTCGCAACCGTCGATGTACTGAACACCCTGTTCCACTCCGAACAGGGTGGCCACGAGCAGGTCGTGCTCTGTCAGGACCGCGCCAGCGGGCTCAAGGCAGTCATCGCACTGCACTCCACCGCCCTGGGCCCGGCCCTGGGCGGCACCCGTTTCTACCCGTACGCCTCCGAGCAGGACGCCGTCGCCGACGCGCTGAACCTGTCGCGCGGGATGTCGTACAAGAACGCCATGGCCGGTCTCGACCACGGCGGCGGCAAGGCCGTGATCATCGGTGACCCCGAGCTGATCAAGACGGACGAGCTGCTGCTGGCGTACGGCCGGTTCGTGGCCTCCCTCGGCGGTCGCTACGTCACGGCCTGCGACGTCGGTACGTATGTCGCCGACATGGACGTCGTCGCCCGCGAGTGCCGCTGGACGACCGGCCGCTCGCCCGAGAACGGCGGCGCCGGCGACTCCTCCGTACTGACGGCGTTCGGTGTCTTCCAGGGGATGCGGGCCAGCGCCCAGCATCTGTGGGGCGACCCGACGCTGCGCGGCCGCAAGGTCGGCATCGCCGGCGTCGGCAAGGTCGGGCACCATCTGGTCGAGCATCTGCTCCAGGACGGCGCCTCCGTGGTGATCACGGACGTACGGGACGAGTCCGTGCTCCGGATCACCGACCGCCACCCCGAGGTCACCGTGGCCGCCGACACCGACGCGCTGATCCGCGCCGAGGGTCTGGACGTCTACGCGCCGTGCGCGCTGGGCGGCGCGCTCAATGACGACTCCGTGCCCGCGCTGACCGCGAAGGTGGTGTGCGGAGCGGCCAACAACCAGCTCTCGCACCCCGGTGTCGAGAAGGATCTCGCCGACCGCGGCATCCTCTACGCGCCGGACTACGTGGTGAACGCGGGCGGCGTGATCCAGGTCGCCGACGAGCTGCACGGATTCGACTTCGAGCGGTGCAAGACGAAGGCCGCGAAGATCTTCGACACCACACTTTCGATATTCGCACGTGCGAAGGACGACGGGATTCCGCCGGCCGCCGCGGCCGACCGGATCGCCGAGCAGCGCATCTCGGAGGCCCGCGCCCGCTGAGGTCCGGAGGGGCGATCGGCCGACGCTGAGCCACCGCGCGGCTCCGGGGGGAGACGAGACTCACCCCGGTCGGCGGGTCGCCCCTCAATAAGAGGTTAAAATCGCAGCTGACCAGCGAGGACACCCGTTCTCGCCGGTCCCGCGCCGAGGCGCGTCATGCGGGCGGCGTACCGTATGGCCGCGGAAGCAGGTACCGTTGAAGTCCTAAGGACGGGTCTCTCTGCGGAGAGCTCGTTCTGAAACATGAACGCGTGTCAAGACTCTGGGGCCGTGGAGCCCCGTCACCGAGGGGGTCGAGCCATGGGGCGCGGCCGGGCCAAGGCCAAGCAGACAAAGGTCGCCCGCCAGCTGAAGTACAACAGCGGCGGGACAGATCTGTCGCGTCTGGCCAATGAGCTGGGCGCATCGCCTTCGAGTCAACCGCCGAACGCTGAGCCGTTCGAGGATGACGACGAGGAAGATGACCCGTACGCACAGTACGCGGAGCTGTACAACGACGACGAAGAGGACGAGGAGTCCGGCCCGTCGTCACAGCGTCGCGGCGCTTGACGTACGTACACCTCAAAGAAATCACCCATGTGACCCGGTCCGGGCATCCCGGACCGGGTTTCACCATGACACCAGTGCCCCACCGGCACGGGCTCAGGCCGCATAGTCCCCGGTCAGCGCCGCGCCCGTGGTCGAGCCGCCGCTCTGCCTGTCCACGATGCCGCCGGCCACCCAGGCGCCCACGCCCCGGTCGGCGAGGGTGGTGAGCGCCGAGTCCACCGACTCCTCGGGGACCACGGCGATCATGCCGACGCCCATGTTGAGCGTCTTCTCCAGCTCCGTGCGCTCCACCTGGCCCGCCGAGCCGATCAGGTCGAAGACCGGGCCGGGCGCCCAGGTCGAACGGTCCACCGTCGCGTGCAGATGGTCCGGGACGACCCGCGCCAGGTTGTTGGCAAGGCCGCCGCCGGTGATGTGGCTGAAAGCGTGCACCTCGGTGGTCCTGGTCAGGGCCAGGCAGTCCAGCGAGTAGATCTTGGTGGGTTCCAGCAGCTCCGCGCCGAGCGTGCGGCCGAACTCGGCGACCTCGCGCTCCAGCGACCAGCCGAGCCGGTCGAACACGACATGCCGGACGAGTGAGTACCCGTTGGAGTGAAGCCCGGAGGACTCCATGGCGATCACGACGTCACCCGTACGGATACGATCCGCGCCCAGCAGCCGGTCGGCCTCGACCACGCCCGTACCGGCGCCGGCGACATCGAAGTCGTCCTCGCCGAGAAGGCCGGGGTGCTCGGCGGTCTCGCCGCCGACGAGCGCGCAGCCGGCCAGCACACAGCCCTCGGCGATGCCCTTGACGATGGCGGCGACCCGCTCGGGGAAGACCTTGCCGACGCAGATGTAGTCGGTCATGAACAGCGGTTCGGCGCCGCACACCACCAGGTCGTCGACGACCATGCCGACGAGGTCGTGGCCGATCGTGTCGTAGACGCCCATCTTGCGGGCCAGATCGACCTTCGTACCGACGCCGTCGGTCGCGGAGGCGAGCAGCGGGCGCTCGTAGCGCTTGAGCGCGGAGGCGTCGAAGAGTCCGGCGAAGCCGCCGAGACCGCCGACGGTCTCGGGGCGCTGGGTCTTCTTCACCCACTCCTTCATCAGCTCGACGGCGCGGTCGCCGGCCTCGATGTCGACGCCCGCGGCGGCGTAGGAGGCACCGGAGGATTCAGCTGGCATGTCGGAGAGCTTTCGTGTCAGTGCTGCGGGGGCTGGGCCGGGGGCTGGATTCGGGGTCCGTGGGGCCGAGGGGCCGTGGGTTCGGGACGTGGCCGCAGGCCGCCGCGACCGGTGGGAAGAGGGTCGCGGCGGGCCGTACGGCACGTTCACGGGGGCTCATGGCCTCTGTTACGGCCGCCTGAGCGCGTCGGCGGCGTCGGCGCCGCCCGCCAGCTCGGTCTCCAGCAGCTGCTTGCCGAGGAGTTCCGGATCGGGCAGGTCCATCGGGTACTCGCCGTCGAAGCAGGCGCGGCAGAGGTTCGGCTTGGCGATGGTGGTCGCCTCGATCATGCCGTCGATGGAGATGTACGAGAGGGAGTCGGCGCCCAGTGAGGCGCCGATCTCCTCGATGGACATGCCGTTGGCGATCAGCTCCGCGCGGGTGGCGAAGTCGATACCGAAGAAGCACGGCCACTTCACCGGCGGGGACGAGATCCGGATGTGGATCTCGGCGGCGCCGGCCTCGCGGAGCATCTTGACGAGGGCGCGCTGGGTGTTGCCGCGGACGATCGAGTCGTCCACGACCACCAGGCGCTTGCCCCTGATGACCTCTTTAAGAGGATTCAGCTTGAGACGGATGCCCAGTTGGCGAATGGTCTGTGAGGGCTGGATGAAGGTCCGGCCGACATACGCGTTCTTGACCAGTCCCGAGCCGTACGGGATACCGCTCGCCTCCGCGTAACCGATCGCGGCGGGCGTGCCGGACTCCGGCGTCGCTATGACGAGATCGGCCTCGACGGGCGCTTCTCTGGCGAGTTTTCGACCCATCTCCACCCGGGAGAGGTAGACGTTCCGCCCGGCGATGTCGGTGTCGGGACGGGCCAGATACACGTACTCGAAGACACAGCCCTTGGGCTTCGCTTCAGCGAATCGGGAGCTGCGCAGGCCGTTCTCGTCGATCGCGATCAGCTCGCCCGGCTCGACCTCGCGGACGAAGGAGGCGCCGCAGATGTCGAGAGCGGCGCTCTCGGAGGCCACGACCCAGCCGCGTTCGAGCCGGCCGAGGACCAGCGGGCGGATGCCCTGCGGGTCACGGGCCGCGTAGAGGGTGTGCTCGTCCATGAAGACGAGCGAGAAGGCACCCTTGGCGTGCGGCAGGACCTGCGGTGCGGCCTGTTCGACGGTGAGGGGCTTGCCGTCGTCGTCCGTCTGTCCGGCGAGGAGCGCCGTGATCAGATCGGTGTCGTTGGTCGCGGCGACGCGGGTCGTGCGGCCGTTCTCCTTGGGGAGGTCGGCGACCAGTTCGGCGAGTTCGGCCGTGTTGACCAGATTGCCGTTGTGGCCGAGCGCGATGGAGCCGTGAGCGGTGGCTCTGAAGGTCGGCTGCGCGTTCTCCCACACCGAGGCTCCGGTGGTGGAGTAGCGGGCGTGACCCACGGCGATATGGCCTTGGAGGGAGCCGAGGGAAGTTTCGTCGAAGACCTGTGAGACAAGGCCCATGTCCTTGAAGACAAGGATCTGGGAGCCGTTGCTCACTGCGATGCCCGCGGACTCCTGTCCGCGGTGTTGCAGTGCATACAGTCCGAAGTAGGTGAGCTTGGCGACCTCTTCACCGGGGGCCCAGACTCCGAAGACGCCGCAAGCGTCCTGAGGGCCCTTCTCGCCGGGGAGCAGGTCGTGGTTGAGTCGTCCATCACCACGAGGCACGGCACCGAGTGTAGGCGAGATCGACCGCTGGTCCGAATGCGGTACGGAAGTGGGCCGTGAGGTGGACGGCGAAGTGGGCCGGCGGCGTGTCGCCACCGGCCCACCCGAAGAGGACCCTGTTCACCTGGGAGAACCGGGCCGTCACTACTTCGCGGGGGCTCCCGCTCCGGCGCTGAGCCCTTCGCCGCCGGCCGTCTTGAGGGTCAGCTCACGGTGGTGCACCTCATACGTCACCTGGCCCTTGAGCACCTTCATCAGCTCCCGCTCCACGGACATTCCCGGCTCCGGGCAGAGCTTCCTGGTGGCCTTGACGGGCCCGAAGGTGATCGTGGAGCCCGCGACCTTCGCGGACGCCGAGAACCCGTTGCAGCCGAGGTTGCCGCTCACGGTGCCGTCCTTGGCGAAGGTGAGCGTCGCCTTCGGGGTCTCGCCCTTCTTGTCCTTGGGCAGCGAGCGGGCGGTCTTGCCGGAGATGAGGCCGTCGACGGCCCATCCGGTGCCCACGAGCGGGGCCGGCTTCTCGGCGGACAGGGCGATGGAGTCGCCCGCGGCGGTGGTGAGGGTGAGCTTCTTGTCGTCGACCTTGGCCTTGATCTTGCCGTCGATGGCGCCGCCGAGGGCCTTCTCGAAGGTTCCGGGCACCCCCGGGCAGCCCATCTGTGTCGACGGCAGCCTCTCACCGACAGTGATCGTGTCACCGTCGATGGTGACCATGGCTCCGACGCCGTTGCAGCCGGTCCGCGCGCTGACCTTGCCCTTGGCGTCGATCTCCAGGCTGGCCTCGGCGGGTACCGCGATCTTCTTGCCGTCGACGTTGAGGCTGTCGACGCTCCAGCGCACATCTGTCAGGGGCAGATCGGTCCGCACCGCGCTGCCGGCCTCGTCCGCCCCGAGGGACTCTCTGCCGGACTCGGTGCCGCAGCCGGCGAGGGCGAGGAGGGCCAGGGTCGTGAGGGCGGTGACGGTGGTCACTGACTGTTTCTGCATACCGGTGGGACGAGGCAGCCCCGGGTCCGGTTCCGTACGGATCCCGGGCGGGGCGGCCACTCAGCTCATGACCGGCAGCAGAGCACCGAGATCCGCGCGTTCGCCGCTCGCGCTGACCTGGGCCGATGCCAGCGCCTCGGACCAGGTCGTACGGCCTGTGGCGAGCCGCAGCCAGGTGAGCGGGTCCGTCTCGACGACGTTCGGCGGAGTGCCGCGGGTGTGCCGGGGTCCCTCCACGCACTGCACCACGGCGTACGGCGGGATCCGCACCTCCGTCGAAGCGCCGGGCGCCTTCACCGCGAGCGCGTCGGCGAGCAGCCGCGTGCAGGCGGCGAGCGCCTGCCGGTCGAAGGGGATGTCGAGCCCGGCCGCGCGGTTCAGGTCGTCGGTGTGGACGACGAGTTCCACGGTGCGGGTGACCAGGAAGTCGCCGAGGCGCATGGCCCCGACCCGGACGGCGATCAGCCGGTCGGCCGGGGCGCCCGGCAGCAGCGCGGTGATCCGGCCGGTCGTGCGCCCGAACAGCTCGGCGGGTTCGGCGGAGGCCGCGTACGCCTTGACGTCGTCCGAGATCGGGGCGGCCAGCGCCGCCGTGGCGAACGCCCACTCGGGCAGGCCCACCTCCGCGACGGGCGGCGCGGGCTGTTCCAGGGCGCGGCTGACGGACTCGACGCCGAAACTCAGGTGTGCGGCCAGCTCGCGCACGGTCCAGTCGCCGAGGCCCGCGGGCAGGGCGAGCTGCTCGGGGGTGAGGGCGAGGACCGCTTCGCGCACGTGCGCGAACTGGGTGAGGACGGCGGTACGGGTCTTGTCGGAGTCGTAACCGCGTTGCTTGCGCTTCTTGGCCGGTGGCATGTCCGGGAGGCTAATCGAGGCTCGGCGCGGGTGACGCCTCGTCCTGAGGGGTGAACGACTCGCCGTTGGCCGGGACGCCGATGCCGCGCCAGGTGAAGGGGACGCCGCGCGCGGTGTCCAGGTCGGGGCCGTCCATCAGCTGGAAGTGGACGTGCGGCTCGGTGGAGTTGCCGGTGTTGCCGCAGTCGGCGATCCGCTGCCCCGCGCGCACCCGGTCACCGGCGGCGACGGTCACCGAGCCCTGCTTGAGATGCGCGTACATGGCGTACGTGCCGTCGCCGAGGTCCAGGACGATGTGGTTGCCGACGATCCACGACGGGCCCGCCGTCTCCCGCAGCGGGGCTTCGATCACCATCAACCAGATGAGCGCGGGCAGCGAGGTGCGGGTCAGATGGTCGCGGCGCCCGTTCAGAACATGGACGACGGTCGCGTCGGCCACGGCGAGTACGGGGGCGCCGAAGGCCGGGTAGTGGCTGTTCCCGCGCACGAGGGGCCACAGCTTCGCGAAGGGCGGGCGGGGGTCGGGATCCGGCGCGGCCAGGATGTCGATGGCATACGTCTGGCCGTAGGTGTGGAGGCCGTGGCTGGGCACCTTGGTCGCCGGGCTGTTGAGCGCGAGCCAGCGCCCGGACACCGGCGCCCCGGTCTCCACGGGGGTGGGGGCGGTGGCCCCCTTCATCGCGCGGGCGGTGCGCCGCCCCTGGACGAGCAGCACGGCGCCGGCGAACACGGCCGGCGGGAAGAGCAGCCACAGAGGCGGGGCCCAGCCGGCGAAGATCATGCCCAGGACCAGCACGATGACGAGCAGCAGACAGCAGCGGGCCAGGATCGCGGCCAGTTTCCGTATGGACATGGTGCGGGTCACCTCGGGTCTCCGGTGGGATCTGCGATGGGTCTGGGACGGGGTCTGCGATGAGGTCCGGGGCGGGGTCTTCGGCGGGGTCCGCTGTGGGATTCAGTTCCTGGCGGCGGACAGCATGACCAGCAGCGGTACGACGCGGGCGGCCGGCACCTCGTAACGCCCCCGCCCCGCCGTCTGGAGCCAGCCCGCGCCGGTCAGCTGGCGCAGATGGTGGTAGATCTGGCCGGTGGTCCCTATGTCGTCCAGCGCCGTCAGCTCGGCGGCGGTGCGCAGGCCGCCGAGGATCTCGCGCAGCAGCCGGAGCCGTACGGCGTGGCCGAGCGCCGCGAAGCAGTCGACGGTCACCGACCAGTCGGCGTCGAGCACATGGTCGGTCAGCTCGGTGAACTGCCACCGGTAGTGCTCCAGGGTCGGCAGCCGCACCGAGCCCGTGTACGTCACACCGCCGCCGGGCACCTCCGCGAGCTGCTCCTCCAACTGCCGCAGCGGTCGCAGGGCGTCGTCCGCCGTCGGCCCCGGCCGCTCCCCTCGCGGCGGCCGGGGTGACGACTCCGACTCGGGGCGCGTCCGCTCCAGCGCCGCGAGCCGGCGTTCCAGCTCGGCGACCCGTTCCTCAAGCTCCATGCGCTGAAGTTACGTAATTACGTAATCCTTCGCAAGTGCTTTCCGTGGTGCGGGCGCGGCGGACACGACGAGGCCCCCGACCGGTTCCGTACGAACCGGGCGGGGGCCTCGTCGTGTCTCGGGCCGCGGCCTCAGGCCAGCAGCGCCTCGATCGTTCCCTCGTGCGCCGCCCGCAGCTCGCTCAGCGCGATGCTGAACTCGCCCTGGACCTCGACCTCTTCACCGTCCACCACACCGATCCGCGTCGCGGGCAGCCCACGCGCCCCGCACATGTCGGTGAAGCGCAGCTCCTCGCTGCGCGGCACGGCCACGACCGCGCGCCCGGCCGACTCGCTGAACAGCGCGGTGAACGCGTCGAGCCCGTCCGGCACGACCAGCCGCGCGCCCTTGCCGCCCCGCAGGCACGACTCGGTGACGGCCTGGATCAGACCGCCGTCGCTCAGGTCGTGCGCCGCGTCGATCATGCCGTCGCGCGATCCCGAGATCAGGATCTCGCCGAGCAGCTTCTCCCGGTCCAGGTCCACCTTCGGCGGCAGTCCGCCCAGGTGGTCGTGGATCACCTGGGACCAGGCGGAGCCGCCGAACTCCTCGCGAGTGTCGCCGAGCAGGTAGAGGAGCTGGCCCTCTTCCTCGAAGGCGATCGGCGTACGGCGTGTGACGTCGTCGATCACACCGAGCACGGCCACGACCGGCGTCGGGTGGATCGCCGTCTCGCCGGTCTGGTTGTAGAGCGAGACGTTGCCGCCGGTGACCGGGGTGCCCAGCTGGAGGCAGCCGTCCGCGAGACCGCGGGTGGCCTCGGCGAACTGCCACATGACGGCCGGGTCCTCGGGCGAGCCGAAGTTCAGGCAGTCGGAGATGGCGAGCGGCTTGGCGCCGGAGGCGGCGACGTTGCGGTACGCCTCCGCCAGCGCGAGCTGCGCGCCCGCGTACGGGTCGAGCTTGGCGAACCGGCCGTTGCCGTCCGTCGCCATCGCCACACCGAGGTTGGTCGACTCGTCGATCCGGACCATGCCCGCGTCCTCGGGCTGTGCGAGGACGGTGTTGCCCTGCACGAAGCGGTCGTACTGGTCGGTGATCCACGCCTTCGACGCCTGGTTCGGCGAGCCGACCAGCTTGAGCACCTGCTCGCGCAGCTCGGCCGAACTCGTGGGCCGGGCAAGCTTGTTGGCGTCGTCGGCCTGGAGCGCGTCCTGCCAGTCGGGGCGGGCGTACGGGCGGTGGTAGACCGGGCCGTCGTGCGCCACGGAGCGCGGCGGCACGTCCACGATCTGCTCGCCGTGCCAGAAGATCTCCAGCCGGGTGCCCTCGGTGACCTCACCGATGACGGTCGCGATGACGTCCCACTTCTCGCAGATCTCCATGAACCGGTCGACCTTGTCGGGCTCGACGACCGCGCACATGCGTTCCTGCGACTCGCTCATGAGGATTTCCTCGGGCGAGAGGGACGAGTCACGCAGCGGGACGGTGTCCAGTTCGACCCGCATACCGCCGGATCCGGCCGACGCCAGCTCGCTCGTCGCGCAGGAGAGACCGGCGCCGCCCAGGTCCTGGATACCGGCGACCAGCTTCTCGGCGAAGATCTCCAGGGTGCACTCGATGAGGAGCTTCTCCTGGAACGGGTCGCCCACCTGGACCGCCGGGCGCTTGGCCGGTCCGGTCGACTCGAAGGTCTCGGAGGCCAGCACCGAGACTCCGCCGATGCCGTCGCCGCCGGTCCGGGCGCCGTACAGGATCACCTTGTTGCCGGGGCCGGACGCCTGCGCGAGGTGGATGTCCTCGTGCCTCATCACGCCGATGCAGCCCGCGTTGACCAGCGGATTGCCCTGGTAGCAGGGGTCGAAGACGACCTCGCCGCCGATGTTCGGCAGGCCCAGGCAGTTGCCGTAACCGCCGATGCCGGCGACGACCCCGGGCAGCACCCGCCGGGTGTCGGGGTGGTCGGCCGCGCCGAAGCGCAGCGGGTCCACGACGGCGACCGGGCGGGCGCCCATGGCGAGGATGTCGCGGACGATGCCGCCGACGCCGGTGGCCGCGCCCTGGTAGGGCTCGATGTACGAGGGGTGGTTGTGCGACTCGACCTTGAAGGTGACCGCGTACCCCTGGCCGACGTCCACGACGCCCGCGTTCTCACCGATGCCGACCAGCATCGCGTCGTTGGCGGGGGCCTTGTCGCCGAACTGCTTGAGGTGCACCTTGCTGCTCTTGTACGAGCAGTGCTCGGACCACATCACGGAGTACATGGCCAGCTCGGCGCCGGTCGGCCGACGCTCCAGGATCTCGCGGATCCGGGTGTACTCGTCCTCCTTGAGGCCGAGTTCCTTCCAGGGCTGGTCGACGTCGGGCGTCCCCGCCGCGTTCTTGACGGTGTCCAGGTTCTTGATCGTCATCAGGCGCTTACCAGCTTCTTCAGGATCGAGGTGAAGAACCCGAGCCCGTCGGTACGGCCCGTACCGATCAGCGGTTCCACGGCGTGCTCGGGGTGCGGCATCAGGCCGACGACGTTGCCCGCCGCGTTGGTGATGCCCGCGATGTCACGGAGCGAGCCGTTCGGATTGCCGTCCAGATAGCGGAAGGCGACCCGGCCCTCGGCCTCCAGCTCGTCCAGGACCGTCTCGGCGGCCACGTAGCGGCCGTCGATGTTCTTCAGCGGTACGGAGATGGACTGGCCCGCCTCGTAGTCGGCGGTCCACGCGGTCGAAGCGTTCTCCACCCGCAGCTTCTGGTCGCGGCAGATGAAGTGCAGATGGTTGTTGCGCAGCATCGCGCCCGGCAGCAGATGCGATTCGGTCAGGATCTGGAACCCGTTGCAGATCCCCAGGACCGGCATGCCGCCCTTCGCCTGCTCGATGATCGTCTCCATCACCGGCGAGAATCGGGAAATGGCGCCGGCGCGCAGATAGTCGCCGTAGCTGAATCCACCCGCCAGGACGACGGCGTCGACCTGCTTGATGTCCTTGTCGCGGTGCCAGAGTGAGACAGGTTCCGCTCCGGCGATCCTGACAGCGCGAAGACTGTCGCGGTCGTCGAGTGTGCCGGGGAAAGTGACGACTCCGATACGAGTGGTCACGACTCCACCTTTACGACGAAGTCCTCGATGACGGTGTTGGCGAGGAACGTCTCGGCCATCTCATGGATGCGGGCGAGGGCGGCCTCGTCGACCGGGCCCTGCACCTCCAGCTCGAAACGCTTTCCCTGGCGGACGTCCGCGATCCCGTCGAAACCCAGCCGGGGCAGTGCGCGCTGCACTGCTTGTCCTTGCGGGTCGAGGATCTCCGGCTTGAGCATGACGTCGACTACGACGCGTGCCACTGGCACTCCCGGTGGTGTGGTGCGGCTGTGTGCAGCTGTCTGCGGCTGTGGTTCTGACCGGGGAATCCCCCGACCCCCCGAGTGCCATCAGCGTACCCGTACACAAAATCTACGCGAGTAGATATCCACACAGTGCCGGACTCTCCACCGATCTCCGTCGATATCGCACCGTGAGACCGCACGGAAAAATCCAGGAAAAAAACCGCTCCCGCCATTGCCGTCGGACACGCTGATGCAATTGGCTGGGCTTCACAATGCGAGGCGGTTCGCTGTACAAAGGAATAGAGTAGAAAGTCGCATTGCCCCTAAACAGCCGGAAGGCCGGTATCGCCGCACGTCAGCCATGTTTCAGAAGCATGAGCCGGACGAGGCGGGTGCCGCATGAAAGGACCGATATCCGTGGCGCAGCGCGTAGTGGTCACGCTCTCCGACGACATCAGCGGCGGAGAAGCGGCGGAAACGGTCTCGTTCGGCCTCGACGGGAAGTCGTACGAGATCGACCTCAATCCCGCCAATGCAAAGAAACTGCGCAAGGCCCTGGCCCCCTACCTGGAGGCGGGCCGGCGGCAGACCCACGCCGGCAAGAACCGCAAGTCGTACCGGCACACGGCCCTCGCGCCCGACCCGGCGGCCGTACGCGCGTGGGCGCTCTCGCACCGGATGGAGGTGCCGGCCCGCGGCCGGATCCCCAAGCGGGTCTACGAGGCGTTCCGCGAGGCCAGTTGAGGGACCGTCCGGTCGGCGGACGTCCTGCCGGGCTCGCCGGGGATCGGAGTTGCACAGCACCCCCAGCCATCGGCTAGAGTCTGGAGCACGCCGAAGGGCAAGGCCGAAAAGCCGAACCTCACGCAGCGTGCGGGTGTAGTTCAGTAGTAGAACGCCCCCTTTCCAAGGGGGAGGCGCAGTGTGCGATTCCTGTCACCCGCTCTGCATCACATCGAAGGCTTGTTGTTGGTGAACGATGCACTGCGGACGTAGCTCAGTTGGTAGAGCGCAACCTTGCCAAGGTTGAGGTCGCCAGTTCGAACCTGGTCGTCCGCTCCGTATCGAAGGCCCCGGTCACTTGTGACCGGGGCCTTCGTCGTGCCCGGCCCCTCTCTGTCCGACCGGCCTCCGTCCGCCCCCGATGACATTTGTCATGAGCAGTGGTGACAGCGCGCACTGCTCCCGGGCCCGGTCCGGCGGAAGTCTTGAAGGCATGACACGAACTCTGGGAGACCACGGCGCGAGTGCCACGGATGTGGACAGGAACGTCATCGAGGTGGATCGGCTCCGGCGCAGCTACGCGGGAGGGTTCCAAGCGGTGGACGAGGTCTCGTTCACCGTCGGGGAGGGCGAGCTGTTCGCCCTGCTCGGGACGAACGGCGCGGGCAAGACCTCCACCGTCGAGATGCTGGAGGGCCTCGCCCGCCCCAGCGGCGGCACGGTGCGGGTGCTCGGGCGCGACCCGTACACCGAGCGGGCCGAAGTACGGCCCCGGACCGGGGTGATGCTCCAGGAGGGCGGCTTCCCCAGCGATCTGACGGTCAAGGAGACCGTACGGATGTGGGCGGGCTGCACGAGCGGGGCGCGGCCCACCGGTGAGGCGCTGGAGCTCGTGGGGATGGGCAAGCGCGCCGATGTGCGGGTCAAGCAACTGTCCGGCGGTGAGAAGCGGCGCCTGGACCTGGCGCTCGCGCTGCTCGGGCGGCCCGAGGTGCTGTTCCTCGACGAGCCGACGACCGGCCTGGACGCCGAAGGGCGGCGGGACACCTGGGAGCTGGTGCGCGCGCTGCGCGACGGCGGCACCACCGTCCTGCTGACCACCCACTACCTGGAGGAGGCCGAGGGCCTCGCGGACCGGCTGGCGATCATGCACGGAGGCCGCATCGTGGTGTCGGGGACACCGTCGGAGGTGACGGCGACCAGGCCGTCCCGGATCCGGTTCACGCTGCCCTCGGGCATGGAGCCCGGACAGCTGCCGCTCACGCTCAGGGCGGCCGCCGACGGCCGGCGGATCGAGATCCGCACCCAGCACCTTCAGCGGGACCTGGCCGAACTGCTGCGCTGGGCCGAGGAGTTCGACGTACATCTGGAAAAGCTCGATGCCCGGTCGGCCTCGCTCGAAGAGGCGTTCCTGGACATCGCCGCCCAGCGCGCGGGGGCCACCGTCCCCGGTGCGGGCACCGACACGGGAGAGGCGTTCGCGGCATGAGCACGGTAATCGCACAGAATCGGGAGACGGCCGCCGAGGGCGGGACCGTGACCAGGACGGGACGGCTGAGCGCGCTCGGGCGGGCCGAGCTGACCCTGCTCGTACGCAACAGGAGCATGCTCGTCACGGCGCTCCTCATGCCGCTCCTGCTGATCGCCTCGACCAAGGCATCGCTGCGGAACGTCAACCTGGACGGCACCGGGCTGAGCGTCATGGAGATCGCCATGACGGGCGGCATCGGCATGGTGCTGCTCCTGGTGGTGTACATGAATCTCACCTCCGCCTACACCGCCCGGCGTGAGGAACTGGTACTCAAGCGGCTCCGTACGGGCGAGGTCTCCGACATGGAGATCCTGACCGGTACCGCGCTGCCGGCCGCCTCGCTGGCCCTCGCGCAGTGTGTCGTGCTGATCGTCGCCGGAATCGCGTTCCTCGACATCAGCGCCCCGCAGCGGCCCGAGCTGCTGGTCCTCGGTGTGCTGGCGGGCGTCGGGCTCATGGCGGCGCTGGCCGCGGCCACGGCCGGGTTCACCCGTACTGTGGAGAGCGCCCAGATCAGCATCCTGCCGATGCTCCTGATCTCGTCGCTGGGGTCGGGCATGTTCGTACCGCTGGAGACGCTGCCCGACAAGATCGCCTCGATCTGCGAGCTGCTGCCGATGACCGGCGTCGTGACCCTCGTACGGGCCGGATGGCTGGGCGGCACCTCGGGCGGCGACCTGGCCGTCGCGGGACTGAGTGCCCTGGTCTGGATCGTGTTCGCGGTGTTTGCTGTGAAGCGGTGGTTCCGCTGGGAGCCGCGGCGCTGATCACGGCGCGGGTGGGATCGGGTGGGACGGAGAACCGGGCGAGGACTCAGGAGGGACGACATGGCGAGGGTGCGGAGAGCGACGGGCTCGTGGGCCGGGAAGAGCAAACCGGCCAAGGTCGAGATCTACACCCGCTGGTCCTTCCACCTCTTCGCGATCGTCGAGGTCGGCGCGATCGGAGTGGTGGTCGGCTCACGTACCGACTCCCCGGTCGGCGGCTGGCTTCTGCTGCTCGTCTGCGCCCACGCGCTCGTGAGCGCCGCCTGCAGTTCGTACTCGCTGACCTGGGCGCTCGGCAGGCGGGCCCGGCCGAGCCGGCTCATCGCCGCGACGGCCGTGCTCACCGCCATCGGCTGTGTGGCCGCCATCAGCCTGTTCCCCGCGGACCCCAAGAACGTGGAGGACGCCACGTCGGTCTCCTCCCTGCTGGTCACCTTCGTCGGCTTCGGCCTCGCGTCGCTGGTCATCGGCGTCCGCCGGGTGCGGAGCATGCTGCTGGCCGTGCTGGCGGCCACGGTGTTCGTCGCGCTGACCGCCCTGGTGCTCGGACTGTCGCCCGGCGCGCTCCTCGGGTGTGTGGTCGGGGTGGTGATCGCGGGGCTGGCCCTGGCCTTCACCACCGGTTTCTCGGTCTGGCTGGTCAGGTCCG
Organism: Streptomyces sp. NPDC057307; assembly: GCF_042667665.1. Lineage (NCBI taxonomy): Bacteria > Bacillati > Actinomycetota > Actinomycetes > Kitasatosporales > Streptomycetaceae > Streptomyces > Streptomyces sp. NPDC057307. The sequence continues at coordinate 70,757 of NZ_JBHUZM010000019.1, forward strand.
TGTGGGAGCTGGACAGCGCCCGCGAACTCCAGGCACGGCTCGCCGTCGCCGAGGAGCGGCTGCGTTTCGGCCGGGACATGCACGACGTGATGGGCCGCAATCTGGCGGTGATCGCGCTCAAGAGCGAGCTGGCCGAGCAGTTGGCGCGGCGCGGGGGCACGGAGCAGGCCGCCGAGCAGATGGCCGAGGTGCAGCGGATCGCGCAGGAGTCGCAGCGGGAGGTGCGGGCGGTGGTACGGGGGTACCGGGAGGTCGACCTGCACACCGAACTGGAAGGCGCGCGGGGTGTGTTGAAGGCAGCCGGGATCGGGTTCCGGCTGGATCTGGAGGGGGCGGGTGCGGCGGCGGGCAGCCAGGACGCCGCCGTGGGGCTGGCTCCCGACGTGCAGTCGGCCCTCGGGTGGGTGGTCCGGGAGGCCGCCACGAACGTGCTGCGGCACGGGGACGCGCGGCACTGCACGGTGCGGCTGACGGTACGGGAAGGGGCCGACGCGGTGCTGGTCGTGGAGAACGACGGGCTGCCCGAACAGGGCGCCCTGGTCCGGGCGGGCGCGGCGGGCACGCCCAGGACGGCGGGGGCCGGGCTCGCCGGGCTGCGGGAGCGGCTGGCCACGCTGGGCGGCACGCTCGACGCGGGCCCGGTGGCCGGTGCGCGCTTCCGGCTCACGGCCCGGGTGCCGCTGCCGTCGTCGCCCGTACAGCCCGTACAGCCCGTGGAGACCGCCCCCGTGTCCGGCGAGGTGACCGCGTGAGCGACGTACGCCCCGTACAAGACCCGGTGCCTGCGCCGGCCTCTCCCGTCCGTGTCCTCCTCGCCGACGACGAACATCTGATCCGGGGCGCGCTCGCCGCGCTCCTCGGGCTGGAGGAGGACCTGACGGTCGTCGCCGAGGCCGCCTCCGGGCCCGAGGCGCTGGCGATGGCCCTGGCGCACCGCCCCGACGTCGCCGTGCTCGATCTCCAGATGCCGGGCGCCGACGGTGTGAAGGTCGCCACATCCATCCGCAGCGAACTGCCCGGCTGCCGGACGATGATCGTCACCAGTCACGGCCGGCCGGGCCATCTCAAGCGGGCCCTGGCGGCGGGGGTGCGCGGCTTCGTACCGAAGACCGTCAGCGCCCGGCAGCTCGCCGAGATCATCCGTACCGTGCACGCCGGAAACCGGCACGTGGACCCGGAGTTGGCCGCCGACGCGATCTCGGCCGGGGACTCGCCGCTGACCGCGCGCGAGGCCGAGGTGCTGGAGCTGGCGGCCGACGGGGCGCCGATCGCCGACATCGCGGCGGGGGCCTCGCTGTCGCAGGGCACCGTGCGGAACTACCTGTCGTCGGCCGCGTCCAAACTGGGGGCGGAGAACCGGCATACGGCGGTGCGTCTCGCGCGGGAGCGCGGTTGGGTATAGTGGGCTGCGCGCCACGGCGCACGCGGACGTAGCTCAGTTGGTAGAGCGCAACCTTGCCAAGGTTGAGGTCGCCAGTTCGAACCTGGTCGTCCGCTCAGCACAGGAACCCCCGGCCGGATCATCGGCCGGGGGTTCTTCGTTGTCGTCTCCGGGCTACCAGCGGGTGCCGGTGAGGAGTTCGTACGCCTCCAGGTACTTGGCGCGCGTCGCGTCCACGACCTCGCCCGGCAGCTCCGGCGGCGGCTGCTCGCTGGCGCGGTCCCAGCCGGACGCGGACGAGGTCAGCCAGTCGCGTACGTACTGCTTGTCGTACGACGGCTGGGCGTGCCCCGGCTCCCAGCTCGACGCCGGCCAGAAGCGCGAGGAATCCGGGGTCAGCACCTCGTCGGCGAGCACCAGCCGGTCGTCGGCGTCGAAGCCGAACTCGAACTTCGTGTCGGCGAGGATGATGCCGCGGTCGCGGGCGATGTCACGGGCACGGCCGTACACGTCGAGCGTCGTGCGGCGCAGCAGCGCGGCGGTCTCCGCGCCGACCTGGCGGGCGACCTCCTCGTACGACACGTTCTCGTCGTGGTCGCCGACCGCGGCCTTCGTGGCGGGTGTGAAGATCGGCGCCGGCAGCTCGGAGCCGTCGACCAGGCCCTCGGGGAGCGCGAGTCCGCAGACGGTGCGGGTCTGCTCGTACTCGGCGAGGCCGGAGCCGGTGAGATAGCCGCGGGCGACGCACTCGACCGGGGCCATCCGCAGGGACTTGCAGATGAGGGTGCGGCCGACCCAGTGGGCGGGGGCGCCGTCGGGGAGGTCGGCGGAGATGACGTGGTTGGGCGCGAGATCGGTGAGCTTGTCGAACCACCAGAGCGAGAGCTGGGTCAACACCCGCCCCTTGTCGGGGATTTCGGTGGGCAGGACCCAGTCGTACGCGGAGATGCGGTCGCTGGCGACCATCACGAGATCGCCCGCCTCGTTCCGGTACAGGTCGCGCACCTTGCCGGTGTGCAGATGTACCAGGCCCGGGACCTGAAGCGGCTCGGGCTTTTCTACGAATCCGGACACGGTTCCTCGTTCCTCGCCGCGGGTGCTTTCCGCCGCCGATTCTCCCGTATGTGGGGAGTCGGGTGTGCGCGGGGGCAGTCGCGTATGGGGGGCGGGTGAGAGCCGGGGCAGTGCGGTGTGGGGAGGCGGGCGTGAGCGGGGGCGGGCCTGGAGGCTGTCAGTCGCGCTTGCAGATGCGGTCGAGGAGGTTCGCCGTGGCCCGCTGGACGCGCGGGTCGACATGGCCGGGTCTGTCCAGCGCGGGCGACCACGCGAAGGTCCCCGAGGCGAAGACGAGGGCGCCGGACGGGGCCCGGTAGAGCGAAGTCTCCTGGTGGCGAAGGGTGTTGCCGATGTCCCGGTACGGGGAGTGGGCCAGCAGCATCCGTTCGTCGTGCTCGGGCAGCGCCGTACGCGGGAAGTAGCGGTCGGCCTCACCGGCGACCAGGCCGGGGAGCTCGTCGCCCTCGGAGGCGCCGGTGGCGTCCCAGAACCAGTGCTCCGCGTTCCGTACGACCATCGGGTGCGGCTCGGGGACCCGGCCCACGTACTGGATTCCGAGCAGCTGCTGTTCCGGCTTGTCGATCTCCCGCCAGAGGGCCGGGCGGCCGGGGCCGTGGCGCTTGCGGCAGGTGAGGAGGCGGTCGGGGACGCCGGAGGGGGACGGGCCCAGCTCGACCTGCCAGTACATGGTGTTGGCGGAGAGGAAGACGAGCGAGGTGCCGTGCTCGCGCGCTCGCTCGACGGTGCGGCGCATGGGGAGCGACCAGTACTCGTCGTGGCCGGGGAAGACCAGTCCCCGGTAGCGGGTCGGGTCGATCAGGCCGGCGTGCAGGTCGCGGGCGTCCGCGTAGGCGATGTCGTAGCCGTAGCGCTCGGCCCAGCGGATGAAGTCGTAGGCGTGGCCGACGTGGATGGGCAGGCCCGCGCCCGCGTACGGGCGGTCGAAGGAGACCGTGATCGCGGCGTCCTCCTCACCGAGGAGGCGGCCCTGCTCGTCCCAGGCGTGGTAGAGGCTGGCGCCGAGATGGCCGTCCTCCGGGTAGAGGTTGTACGCCTGCCACGTGATGTCGGGGAGCAGGAGGAGCAGGTCGGCGGGGTGGCTGTCGCGGACCGTGAAGGGGATGTGGGAGCGGTAGCCGTCGGTGGTGGTGAGGACGGCGACGTACGCGCCCAGCGACCAGTACGACGGGATCTGGAGGCGCCAGGACAGCCACCAGTGGTGGCAGGAGACCGTGCGCTCGGCGGCGAGCGGGGCGGGCTGGACGATGCCGGAGAGGCGGGGGCTGGTGGTGATCTTGCGGGCGCCCTCGCCGCCGTAGTGCCCGATCCGGTAGACGTCCACGGAGAACGGCTGGGGCGGATCGACGGTGATGTGGAAGTCGATCGACTCGCCGGGCGCGGCGGCTCCGGCGGACGCGAAGCCCTTGATCTGGCGGTGGACGTCGTCGGCGGTGTGGGGGCCGCCGCGGTCGCGCCCGAGCGTCGGGTCCGCGTACCAGGGGACGATATGGCCCGTGTCGTCGAAGTAGTTCTCGCTGCCGCGCAGCCAGGGCACCGGCCCCTGGCCGAAGGGATCGGAGACGGCGTGGGCGAGCGCGCCCGATTCCCACCGTCGGATGTGATCGGCGCACATTGGCGCGCCCCTCCCTGGAAACCCCGTGCAGGTGTTGGTTGTCGGTCGACTGCCGGAGGGCGGACCGCCGTTGGGGGCGGACCGTGTCAGCGTCGGTCTCCAGCACATCACATAACGCACGCGATCCGTCACCGTTCGTCGCGAATGACGTGAACGGGAGTGGAGGGAAGCGACAGGAAAGGGAGGGAAGCGGGCGGAACTTCCGGCTCCGGATGGGGGGTTGGGCTGGGGGGTGGGGTGGACCGCCGTTGAGGTCGGCCGCCTCACATCGGGCGGGCGGCTTCTCCGGCCTCAGCACCGGACGAGTCGGTATCCCCGGCCTCAACACCGGACGGGCCGGCTTCTCCGGCCTCAGACCAGACGGACCGGCTTCTCCGGGCGTACGCCCGTCGAGGCCAGCCATACCCGCAGCGGCTCCCCGTCGCCGTCCTCCACCAGGCTCAGCACTCCGCCCGCCAGGTCCGTGCGGCGCTTGCCGTCCATGAGGAGCGCCGGGCCGTCGAGCCAGTCGAGCCCGGGGGCCGCGCCCGCCGTGTCCACGGCCGCGCAGCAGACCATGGCGGTGACATGGTCGGCGAGCAGCTCACGGCCCGTACGCGGCGGCATGAGCGGGAACAGCGGCAGCGGGTCCGTCCCACGGAGGGCCAGGGCGTCGCCCGCGGTGCCCGCCGCGGTCGTGGGCTCGGGCGGTACGGCCTCGGCCTCCTCGCGCGCCACCTCGGCGCTGATCCCGGCGGCCAGGGTGTCGCCCGCCTCCTCGCCCTGTCCGGCGAGATGGTCCATGACGCGGTCCAGTGTGGGTCCGGGCACGGCGTCGGCCGTCGGGTCGCCCGGCCGCGCGGAGCGGCGTACACCCATGTCGTCCAGGACGCGGTGCAGCCTGGCCGCTTCCGTACGCCACTTACGGTCGACGACCTCTTCCGGATACTGCTGCCAGTCGACCGGGGACCAGTCCGGGCCGGAGGTGGCCGGGCCGCCGTGGAAGAGGCGCGCGGCCAGCAGGGACGCGGCCTCGTCGACCGCGCCGGGCTCTTCCAGCAGGTCGCAGGCGGGGCGCTCGCCGAGCCGGGAGGTGAAACCCTCGGCCAGCCGGTCGCGCCGCGACAGCTCGGTCAGCGCCGATACGACTCCGACGTCGAGCCGGGACGGCCAGCGGCCCATCCGCCAGGCGGGCAGGGCGACGCGGGTCAGCAGCCGGTCCCAGCCGGCGTAGGCGAGGCCGACCTGTTCCTGGGCGACGATCCGCAGGCCGTAGTCCACACCCTGTGCACGCTCGGACGCGGCGGACGCGACACCGCGCTCCATCAGGGCGGCGTGCTCGGCGCAGGCACGGAGCATCAGGCGGGCGATCCGGCCGACGAAGCCGAGTGCGGCTCGGCGTATCAGCCCCAGGTCCTGGCGGCCCGCGAGGGCTACGGCGGCGTCCAGGCCCCGTACGAAACGGCGGGCGGCTGCTATGTCGGGGTGCGACGCCGGTCCCGTACCGGCCACGACCGGGGCAAGCACGGCGCGCAGCTCGGCGACGCGCATCCACCACAGGAAGGGGGAGCCGATCACGAGGACGGGGGCGGTGCTTGAGGCGCCTGCGGTGCCGGGGGCAGGTGGGGCGGCGGCGAGGGCGTGCGCGGGGTGCGTACGGTCCTCCAGCCAGCTGTCGCAGTCCGGCGTCAGGGCTATGGACGAGGGCGCGGGCACGTTCAACCGGTCGGCCAGATCCCGCACCAGGCGGTACAGGTCGGGGGCGGACCGCTCGGCGATCTCCACGGTGGGGCTGAGGGCCGGTCTGGCCCTGGCGATCACGGCGGCGACGCCCGCCGCGCACAGCAGCACCACCACGGCGACTCCGGTCACGACCCAGCGCGCGGTGTCCCAACTCCCACCGGTGAGACTGCCCGTGACACCTCCCGCGAGCAGGACGACAGCCGCCGCCGCGGGCAGCAGCGCGACGCCCGCCGCTCTGCCGCGCACGCGCAGCACAGCGAGAGCCCGGGACCTGGCGCCCAGGGCGCCGATCTCCTCACCGACACCGGAACCGGACACGTCCGGATCTCACCCCCTCTGCCAGCACTGCGGCGGATTTGCTCACTCCCCCACTGTGGCACCCGCCACTGACATCGCAATGCCGGTGGGCCAAGTGCCCGAACGCTTGCGCCGCACCATAGTTGGGGCCCCGACGGGGGTCATCCGGATGGGCTAACCGTCACTCGATGGAATGGCTTTGGTCAAAGGTGCTGACGTTGCTGGTGTTTTGGGGTGCGGCTTCCGGGGCGGGGAGGTGGTGCGAGGAGCCGGTGGCGCCGAGCCGCATGACGGAGTGCCCGTCCGACCAGGCCGGACGGGGATCGGGAGGGGTGCCGACATCGGCGCACGCCTCGGTTCAGGCTCGGCTTCGGCGCACGCCGCGCGCCTCGGTTCAGGCGTCGCCGTGCGCCTCGGTTCAGGCGACGCACGCCTCGGTTCAGGCTTCGGCGGCCTTGCGGGCGATGTCCGTACGGTGCTGCGAACCGTCCAGCCGGATCCGGCCCACGGCGGCGTACGCCCGCTCCCGCGCCTGCGCGAGATCCTTGCCGGTCGCTGTGACGGACAGCACACGGCCGCCGGCGCTGAGGACCGTACTGCCGTCGTCGCCCAGCCGGGTCCCGGCGTGCAGGACGTACGCGTCCGGTGCATCCTGCGCGACGACGTCGGCCAGCCCCTCGATCGGGTCGCCGGTACGCGGCGTGCCGGGGTAGTTGTGCGAGGCCACGACCACCGTGACCGCCGCGTCGTCGCGCCACACCAGGGACGGCAGATCGGCGAGCCGGCCCTCGGCGGCGGCCAGCAGGACACCGGCGAGCGGGGTCCTCAGCCGGGCCAGGACCACCTGCGTCTCGGGGTCGCCGAACCGGGCGTTGAACTCGATGACCCGCACCCCGCGGCTCGTGATCGCCAGCCCCGCGTAGAGCAGCCCGGAGAAGGGCGTGCCTCGGCGGCGCAGTTCGTCGACGGTGGGCTGGAGGACCGTCTCCAGGACCTCGTCGACCAGCTTGGGGTCGGCCCACGGGAGCGGGGAGTACGCGCCCATGCCACCGGTGTTGGGGCCCTCGTCACCGTCGAGCGCCCGCTTGAAGTCCTGGGCGGGGCGCAGCGGGAGCACCGTACGGCCGTCGCTGATGGCGAAGAGGGAGACCTCGGGACCGTCGAGGAACTCCTCGATGACGACACGGCCGCAGGCGAGCGCGTGTTCGCGGGCGACGGCGAGGTCGTCGGTCACGACGACGCCCTTGCCGGCGGCGAGACCGTCGTCCTTGACGACGAAGGGGGCGCCGAAGGCGTCGAGGGCGGTGTCGATCTCCTCGGGGGTGGTGCAGACGTAGCTGCGCCCGGTGGGAACGCTCGCGGCGGCCATCACGGCCTTGGCGAAGGCCTTGGAGCCTTCCAGTCGCGCGGCCTCGGCGGACGGGCCGAAGCAGGCGATGCCCGCGTCCCGTACGGCGTCGGCGACCCCGGCGACGAGCGGCGCCTCGGGTCCGACGACGACGAGCCGGGCCTCCAGCTCGGTGGCGAGCCGGGCGACGGCCGCACCGTCCATGGCGTCGACGGGGTGCAGCTCGGCGACTTCGGCGATACCGGCGTTACCGGGCGCGCAGTGCAGAGCGGTGACGTCGGGATCGAGGGACAGAGAGCGGCACAGGGCGTGTTCGCGGGCACCGCCGCCGATGACAAGGACCTTCACGGAGGGCAGCCTAGCGGGGACGACGTGGGTGGCCGACCCGGTGTCCGGCGCCGGGGGTCAGTCGTTCGGATACTCCTCGACGACGGTGGCGCCCAGCTCGCGGACGATCAGGTCGTGGCCGGAGAGCGCGGAGTCGACGAGGTCGGCGTCGTCCTCTTCAGGAGTGTCGTCCTCGGGGGCGACATGGCGGGGGGCCGCCGCGGGGCCGTCCGACGGGCGGCGCTGTTCGGGCGTCGTACGGCCGGGGGCGGCGGTCGCGGACGCGGCGGGGGCGTACGCGCCGGACATCGCGGAGCCGGGACCGGGGCCGGAGTTGGCGCCTGCGGAGGACTGGGCGGGTGGCGCCGGTGGTGCGGGGCGCTGGGAGGGGGCGGGTGCCGGGGGTCTGGAGCCTCCGCCGCCGCCGTCCGTGCCGCCGAAGCCGCCTCCGCCTCCCCCGTTGTTGGGGTTGTTGCCGCCGTTCCAGCCACCGCCGCCTCCGCCGCCGGGGGCGGGCGGCTGCGGGGTGCCGCCCGACGGGTCGATGATCGCCTCGACCTTCCACTGCACGTGGAACTGCTCGGAGAGCGCCTGCTTGAGCACTTCCTCGCTGCCGCTGCTGGCGAAGTTGTCGCGGGCGCCCGCGTTGAGGAAGCCGAGTTGGAGGGTCGTCCCGTCGAAGCCCGCCACCTGCGCGTTCTGGCTGAGCAGGATCCAGGTGAAGCGACGGCGGTTCTTCACCGCCTCCAGGATGTCCGGCCACATGTTCCGCACCTGCCCGGCGCCCTGGGCCATGACGGGGCCGGCGGGCCCGGCGGGCTCGTGGGCCGACGGGCCCGCGGCGGGCGTCTGGGCCTGGGGCGCCGGTTCGGGGGTACCCGGGCCGCGCCCGGGGGTCGAGGCGGTGGGCCAGCCACCGGGCTTACGGGCGGGCTCGGGGGCGGCAGGAGCGGCGGGGGCGGCCTGGGCGGGGGCCGACGCACCGGGCCAGGCGCCGGGTCGGTTGCCGGCCGGGGGCGCGGGCTCAGCGGCAGGGGCGGGGGCGGGGGCGGGCTCGGGAGGCGTGGCCACCGGCCCGGGCACACCGCTGCCACCACCCTCACCCTGCACGGCGGCGCGCGCCGCCGCAGGGCCGTTGCCGGGGCCGCCGAGTCCGGTCGCGGGGCCCGCCGGGTGGGCCTCGGGCCCGGGGACGTACCCCATGGCGGGTGCGGGCCCCCCGGTCGAGAACGCCGCCGCGGACACCCCCCGCTCCAGCCGGTCGAGCCGCGTCTGTACGGACCGTTCGTCGTCGAAGGCGGCGGGCAGCAGCACGCGCGCGCAGATCAGTTCGAGCTGGAGCCTGGGCGAGGTGGCGCCCCGCATCTCGGTGAGCCCGGTGTTGACGAGGTCGGCGGCCCGGCTCAGCTCGGCGGCCCCGAAGACCGACGCCTGGTCCTGCATGCGCTGGACCACGTCGTCGGGGGCGTCGATGAGCCCCTTCGTACCGGCGTCCGGAACGGCGGCCAGGATGACCAGGTCCCGCAGCCGCTCCAACAGGTCGGCGACGAACCGCCGCGGGTCGTTGCCGCCCTCGATGACCCGGTCCACGACCTCGAAGGCCGCCGCCCCGTCGCCGGCCGCGAAGGCGTCGATCGCCGAATCGAGCAGCGAACTGTCCGTGTACCCGAGCAGGGCCGTCGCCATGGCGTACGTCACACCGTCCTCGGCGGCACCCGCGAGGAGCTGGTCCATGACGGACATCGAGTCCCGCACGGACCCGGCACCGGCCCGCACGACGAGCGGCAGCACGCCCTCGGCGACCGGGATCCGCTCCTCGCCGCACACCTTGCCGAGATAGTCCCGCAGCGTCCCGGGCGGCACCAGCCGGAACGGATAGTGATGCGTACGCGACCGGATCGTGCCGATGACCTTCTCGGGCTCGGTGGTCGCGAAGATGAACTTCAGATGCTCCGGCGGCTCCTCGACGACCTTCAGCAGGGCGTTGAAACCCGCCGGGGTGACCATGTGCGCCTCGTCGATGATGTAGATCTTGTACCGACTGCCGGCCGGCCCGAAGAATGCCTTCTCGCGCAGATCACGGGCGTCGTCCACGCCACCGTGCGAAGCGGCGTCGATCTCGATGACATCGATCGACCCGGGCCCGGTCCTGGCCAGGTCCTGACAGGACTGGCAGACCCCGCAGGGGGTCGGCGTGGGCCCCTGCTCGCAGTTCAGACACCGCGCGAGGATGCGCGCACTGGTGGTCTTCCCACAGCCCCGCGGCCCGCTGAACAGGTACGCGTGATTGACCCGGTTGTTGCGCAGGGCCTGCTGCAGCGGGTCAGTGACATGCTCCTGCCCGATGACCTCGGCGAACGACTCGGGGCGGTAACGGCGGTACAGCGCTAGGGACGACACACCTACGACGATATCGGCCCGCTACGACATCCCACCCCCGCCAACGCAGACGCCCCCCACGCACCCGCCAGAGCCAACCTACCCTTGCTGCCTTCCGGCCCTGGGGGAGTTCAGTCAGATAGCGCCACGTGAGGGGCTGCGCTCACAGTACCCGATGCCCACCCCCGACAACGAGTTCGCGAGCACCGCTCAACGTCTTGTATGGTTCGTCGCGGAGGATTCGCCTAGTGGCCTAGGGCGCACGCTTGGAAAGCGTGTTGGGGGCAACCCCTCACGAGTTCGAATCTCGTATCCTCCGCCATTGCTCTCACCGGGCAATAGTCGAAGGCCCGCCGTCGCTAGCGATGGCGGGCCTTCGACGTGGGTGGTTGCAGTTTTGGTTGCAGTTGCTGTGATCGGGCTGGGATCTCGGCGGACGAGGGCTGCTCGACGGTTCCGTCCGGTGCGTATGGGAGTGGCGCTTCGGTTCAGCGGTGGCAGGTAGCCCGCTCTTTGAAGAGATCGAAGCCGCGCTGCAACATCGCGACCGTGCGGTCCGCGATCCACCACAGCACCCTGGGGGAACTGGTGATCTGCATGAGGTTCACGCGGCCCTGAGTCTGCACGACGCTCCCCTCCAGGATGCTGAGGGTGCCGTAGACGTCGCCGTGCGCCAGCGAACTGCAGCTGCTCCAGACGACCTCTGCCTCGCCGGCGCCCATGGACGTCAGCGCTCCCGCCTCGCGCACGATCTCTGAGTACGTCTCGGGCTTGAGGGCCTTCTTGGCATCGGCCGGGTCCGTTCCCGCCTTGACGACAAGGTCCGTCAGCTGCCGCATCCGTACGTCCAGTGGCCTCTTGGGCTGCTGCTGGAGAAGCGCGGCCATGCGGTCGGAGTTCTTGTTTTCGCCGGCCTGCATGCACAGACGGCGTCGCACGCGTACCGGACGCTGGGAGGGGCCGAGCATCCAGACAGCGCGGGCGCTGTTCTCGAAGGCGCCGCGCAGCAGTGAGTACTGCCCGTGAGTGTGGAGCGTGATCGATACCGATTCGTCTCGCAGGTCGTCCGCGAAGGTCGACCGGAAGCAGTGCAGGTGGTCGACGGCAACGCTCAGTGCGTTCCAGACGTTGTGGGACACCTGGTAGGGGTCGGTCTTGGCGTCGTCTCCGGCGAGCGCACTGCCGGGCTGAACGTGCCACTGCTTGGAGTCGGACTGGGTGAGACTCTCGTACGGCCGGGCGCTGTCCAGCAACGTCAGGATCCGTCTGAGGAGTTGCTCTTCTTCGGTTGGTATTGTCATGGCTTGAGCGTATGCGCGAAAGTCGCGGCGGTGCGCGGCATTTACGCACCTCATCGAATCGCCAAGTCGGCAGCTTGCGTGGGCGGGTGATCGGCGAGAAGGCACAACGGCCGATGGTCTGCACCGGTCCTGGTGCAGCCCATCCCCTCGGCATCGACTACCACTCGTCGCTGTCGCCGTACTTGCTCGGGTTCCTCGCGCCATCCACAGCCTGTGCGCACGCCTCTGCGAACGCGGCGGCGATGGCGTCCTTGTCTGTGCCTCGGACCTGGGCCTCGACCTCTTGGCCGGGGCGGCGGGTGGTGTGCCAGCGGACCGCCAGGTCCGTATAGACGTCGGACTCGAACTCCCAGGCATCCACTGACCATTGTTCGGAGATACCCGTGTTCAGCCGCTCGCCGCCGGGGGCGAAGAGGGCATAGGCGTGGAAGACGACCCTTCGGTCGGGCATCCGATCGCGGATCGTCCGCGCGCCGGCGGGTCCGTTGTGCTCCCACTTCTCCCGGTCCCATTCCTCGACCTCCGCAGGGTGTTCGCGCCTGTCGCCACCCCACTGCTCGACCAGAGCCTCGGCGTGCTCGCGGCGCAGGAAGGGAATGCGGCGTTCGCCGAGGCGAGCCACATAGACCTTCAGGTCGGCTGGGGCGGGGCTCTGGGGCGGCCCAAGGAAGACGCCGCCGATGGAGGGCCGAGACGGGACTGGTGTCCCCCAGAGCAGGCCGCCGATCTTCGCGGCGGTCTGCTGGAGCACGGGGCCGGTGAGGTGCTGGTACCTGCGGCGCATCCGCGCGGACTTGCCGGGCTCCCATCCCATGATCGCGTCGACGACCGTGTCCGGGACGCCGAGGATCAGCAGCACGGTCGCGGCGGTGTGGCGGGCGTCGTGAAGACGGCCGTCGCGAACCTTCGCGGCCCTCAGCAGGTCTTTCCACCGATGGAAGTCGGGGTTGGGGTTGAGCGGCTCGCCAGTCGGCGAGGTGAACACATATCCCTTCTCGACCCACAGGTCCCGGGCGAGCACGCGCTCGCGGTCCTGCTCCTGCTTGTGCAGCCGCAGAAGGCTCATCAGCTCTTCAGGCACGCCGATCGGGCGTTTGCCCGCACTGGAGTTGGTGTCCTTCGTCTCACGCCGGACGCTGATCTTCTGCGGGCAGTAACCCGGCTTGCGGCCACATTTGTCACCGCAGCCGTGCTTGTAGCGGGGCCGCAGCCGTCCGCGTCGTACACGGATCACACCGCCTTCAGCCAACGAGGCCAACACCTCAGCCGGCCCCGGCTGCAGAGGCAAGCCGCCCGCATGCGGCAGGCGATGCCGGATCTGGCAGAGCAGATCCTCGCTGAGCCTGGCTGGCATGCCCTCGCCGCCACCCTGGCCGACAGCCAGGCAGCTGGCCACGACCCCGTCTCTCTTCTCCACGAGGCGGCAGGACGAAGGGAGTTGGACACCGCAGACTCCATCAGCGATGTCCTCGCCTGGAGACTGATACGCATGGCCGATCTACCCGCCGCCCCGTCTGTAACGCCCCAGTACGACACCAACTCCGCACGCTCGACCGGACGCCCTGCAGCACCCTCGACGATGCGCAATAACAGAACCCGAAAGGCGAGGTAGTTCAGAGATCTGTGAGTCGGCTGGTCAAATACCCGGGAATTTCTCCCCGGCGGCGCGGCCGGCCCACCGCGGACGCCACAGCGGGGTAACCCGTGCCTGCCTGGGCGCCGGCTCGTTGAAGCGGGCGGGAGATGTCTGCCGGGTTATCCGGAGTCCCCGTGCCCCGGCAGCTGTCCGATGGCCCCGCACACCGAGCCTTCCCCTCCTACGGCTTGTAGTGTGCGGGGCCCTTCGCATCTCTCCGAATGCCGCCAGGGGCGGGCTCGGCGGATTGCCGGCATGGTGGCCGATCAACACCGCTTCTCCTGAGCGCCCCCGCCACGCCGAGTGGAGACTTCGCGCGCCGCCGAGTTCGCGGAGGCGCTGGGGCCTCAAACCTGAAGGGAGTCGTTTCTTCGCACGCGTTCGAAGAAACGACTAGGCGTGTCATTGATTCCCACTGCAGAATCAATTCTGCATAATCGAAATCACTGCAGAAATGCACCGCTCACGGCCCGAACGTTTGCGGCATTTTCTCACTATATTGAAAATAGAATCCACCGAGACTCTCTGTGTTCATTTCCATCAGAGGCATATTCATGCGTAATCTGCCCGCGACAGAATGAAGGCTTTCCGGGCGATCGGTAGCGGCCCGGCCGGCTCCGTCTCCCAGAGAAATGGTCTCGATGAAGCTCAATATCCGTGGCATGGCTCGACAACGATCCATTTCCGGCTGGCTCACCGCCGCGCTCACGGCAACTGTCGCCGCCGCGATGGTCGCGGTCACACCGACCCAGGCGCTCGCCATCGCCACACCCGTCCCCCTCGGCACGGCCGACGCCTTCGCCGTTCTGGCCGGTGAGTCGATTACCAATACTGGCCCGTCGGTCATCACTGGTGATATCGGTGTGAGCCCTGGCACGGCCATCAGCGGTTTCCCGCCCGGTCTGGTCAACGGCGCGCAGCACTCCGCGGACGCGGTGGCCTTGCAGGCCAAGTCCGACCTGGTGGCCGCGTACAACAACGCCGCCGGGCAGGCCACGGACGCGGCGCTCCCGCCGGACGCCGGCGGCCTGACGCTCGTGCCCGGTGTCTACACCGCGTCTTCGACGCTGGGTCTTACCGGCACCCTCACCCTCGACGCGCAGGGTAACCCCAACGCCGTCTGGGTCTTCCAGGTCGGCTCCGGGCTGACGACGGCCTCCGCCAGCCGGGTCTCGCTCATCAACGGCGCGGCGGCGTGCAACGTGTTCTGGAAGATCGGCAGCTCGGCCACCCTGGGCACCAACTCCACGTTCGTCGGCAACATCCTGGCCCTGACGTCGATCAGCGCCACGACCGGGGCGAGCATCGACGGACGTGCGCTGGCGCGCAACGGCTCGGTGACCCTGGACACCAACCGCATCACCCGCGCCACCTGCTCGGGCGGCACCACGACCGGTACCACCACGGGCACCACGACCGGCACCACCACCGGAACGACGGGCAGCGTCCTCGGCGGCGTGCTCGGCGGTGTGCTGGGCGGCGGTACGACCGGCACCAACACCGGCGGCGTACTCGGTGGCGTCCTCGGCGGCGTCGTGACAGGAGGCACCACGGGCGGTACGACCGGCGGGTCCCCGGGCGGAAACATCGCGGGCAACACGGCCGGGAACACGACCGGGAACACGAGCGGCAACACGAGCGGGAACACCGTCGGCAACACCATCGGCGGAAACAGCGGCGGCGGCCACGGTGGCCACACCGGCGGCGGCCACGGCGGAAAGCCTCCGGGCAAGCCGGACCACGACCACGGCGGAAAGCCCCCGGGCAAGCCGGACCACGGCTACGGCGACGACGAGGGCGGCTACGGCGAGCAGCCCCCGGAGCACGGCGGCTACGGCGACAAGCCCGAGCACCTGGCCTGACAAAGGCCGGACCACGGATCGCGCCGCGCGGGGGTGAGAGAAAGAGTACCACCCGCCGGGGGCCCCCGGCACCCCCCCCAAAAACCCGGCGGGGGGTGGGGTTATGTAAAAAACAATTGTGTTATAAAAAAA
>NZ_JBHUZM010000020.1:0-85773 GCF_042667665.1 Streptomyces sp. NPDC057307
CCCGGACGACCGGGGGCGCGCCGCTGTCGTACGAGGCGTGAGGTGGCTCAGGCCGTCGGCCCCGCGGGCGGGACGTCGTCGGCGCTGCCGCCCTTCTCCTTCTCGCGGCGCTCGATCTCGGCCTCCCGGCGGCGCAGATCGGCCTCGCGCCGCTCCAGTTCGGCCAGCGCGTCCGCGGTCTTCGCGGTGTTCGCGTGGTCCGGGCGATCCGCGTGGTCCGCGGCCGGCGTCTCTTCCTTCTTCTCGCCGTCCTGAGCCGCCGCGTCCTTCGTGCCGTCCTTCTTGCCGTCCTTCTCAAGGGACTTGAGGAAGTCGGGGTTGTCGTCCGGCGCGACCCAGCCGCCCCGGCGGCCGCCCGCCGAGCCGATGCCGGCCGTGGGCTTCTTGCCCGCGATCAGCCAGGCGATCGAGCCGACCAGCGGGAAGAGCAGCACCAGAATGGCCCAGATGGGCTTGGGGATATGGCGGATGTCCTTCTCGTCGGTGGTGATGCAGTCGATGAAGGCATAGATGCTGAGAGCCAGCGGCACCAGAATCATCAGCACCCGAAGCATGGCGCCCCCTGGGAATGGAGATCGATTACGGGGCGGTGGCCCCGGTTACAGGTCCAGGGTAGCGAGTAGCAGATACTGGACGGCATGGCTTACGACGATCTTCGCTCTCTGCTCCGGGCGCTGGAGCGCGACGGCGACCTCAAGCGCATCAAGGCGGAGGTCGATCCGTATCTGGAAGTCGGCGAGATCGTCGACCGGGTGAACAAGGCCGGCGGGCCCGCGCTTCTCTTCGAGAACGTCAAGGGCTCCGACATGCCCCTGGCGATGAACGTGTACGGGACGGACCGCCGGCTCCTCAAGGCGCTCGGCCTCAAGTCGTACACGGACATCAGCGACAAGATCGGCGGGCTGCTCAAGCCCGAACTGCCGCAGGGTTTCGTGGGGGTGCGCGAGGCGTTCGGGAAGCTCGGCACCATGACGCATGTGCCGCCGAAGAAGGTGAAGCCCGGCAGCGCGCCCGTGCAGGAGGTCGTCCTCACCGGTGACGACGTGGATCTGGACCGGCTGCCCGCGCTGTTCACCTGGCCCGAGGACGGCGGATCCTTCTTCAACCTCGGTCTGACACACACCAAGCACCCGGAGACCGGCGTCCGTAACCTCGGGCTCTACCGGCTCCAGCGCCACGACAAGCGCACCATCGGCATGCACTGGCAGATCCACAAGGACAGCGCGAACCACTACCAGGTCGCCGCCAGGCGCGGTGAGCGGCTGCCCGTCGCGATCGCGTTCGGCTGTCCGCCCGCCGTGACGTACGCCTCCACCGCCCCGCTGCCCGGTGACATCGACGAGTACCTCTTCGCCGGCTTCGTACAGGGCAAGCGGATCGAGATGGTCGACTGCCGTACGGTGCCGCTCCAGGTGCCGGCCAACGCCGAGGTCGTCATCGAGGGCTGGCTGGAGCCGGGGGAGATGCTGCCGGAAGGGCCGTTCGGCGACCACACCGGCTTCTACACGCCGCAGGAGCCGTTCCCCGCGCTGACCATCGACTGCGTGACGATGCGCAAGCGCCCGCTGCTCCAGTCGATCGTGGTCGGCCGGCCGCCGACGGAGGACGGGCCGCTGGGGCGCGCGACGGAACGGTTCTTCCTGCCGCTGCTCAAGATCATCGTGCCCGACATCGTGAACTACCACCTGCCGGAGTCCGGCGGCTTCCACAACTGCGCCATCGTCTCGATCGACAAGAAGTACCCGAAGCACGCGCAGAAGGTGATGCACGCCATCTGGGGCGCCCACATGATGTCGCTCACCAAGCTGATCGTCGTCGTGGACGCCGACTGCGACGTCCACAATCTGCACGAGGTGTCCTGGCGGGCGCTGGGGAACACCGACTACTCGCGGGACCTGACGGTCGTGGAGGGCCCGGTCGACCACCTCGACCACTCCTCGTACCAGCAGTTCTGGGGTGGCAAGGCCGGTATCGACGCGACGCGCAAACTCCCCGAGGAGGGGTACACGCGGGACGGCGGCTGGCCGGAGATGGTCGAGTCCGACCCGGAGACCGCGGACCGGGTGACGAAGCGCTGGAGGGAGTACGGCCTGTGACCAGTGCCGCCGAGGGAGCCGACGGACTCGTCGGGCAGGGACGACAGGGGCGGCCGGGCCGCTCAGGGCCCGGACCCGCGCCGTCCGGCAGCAGGACGCGGGCGTTCCTGCGGCTCGTGATGATCGAGCACTCGGTCTTCGCGCTGCCGTTCGCGTACATCGCCGCGCTGACGGCCATGTTCCAGCTCGACAAGAACATCCACTGGGGCCGGCTGCTGCTCGTCACCATCGCCATGGTCGGCCTGCGGACCTTCGCGATGGCCTGCAACCGGATCATCGACCGCGAGATCGACGCCCGTAACCCCCGTACCGCGAACCGCGAGTTGGTGACCGGCGCGGTGTCGGTGCGCTCCGCGTGGACGGGCGCGCTCGTCGCCCTCGTGGTGTTCCTGGGCGCCGCCGCCCTGCTCAATCCGCTCTGTCTGGCGCTCGCTCCCGTCGCCGTGGTCCCGATGGTCGTCTATCCGTACGGGAAGCGCTTCACGAACTTCCCGCACGCCATCCTCGGCCTCGCCCAGGCCATGGGCCCGGTCGGCGCCTGGATCGCCGTCACCGGCGAGTGGTCGTGGGACGCCGTCATCCTCGGTCTGGCCGTCGGCATCTGGATCGGCGGCTTCGACCTGATCTTCGGCAGCCAGGACGTCGAGGCGGACCGCGCGCACGGTGTGAAGTCCGTCCCGGCGCGCTTCGGCATCCCGGCCGCGCTGTACGGCGCACGGGTCGCGCACGTCGTGACCACGGCCCTGCTGGTCTGGTACGCGCTGGCCACCGACGCCGGTCTGTTCTTCTGGGTCGGTCTGCTGATCGTCGCCGCCGCGTTCCTCTACGAGCACCAGGTCGTGAAGCCGAACGATCTGTCCCGTCTCAACCGGGCCTTCTTCACCGTGAACGGTTTCATCGGGATGGCGCTCTTCATCTGCGCGCTGCTCGACCTGCTCGTACGCGGCCTGACCGTCTGACGGACCGGAACGGTGGGCGCGGTCAGGATATGAGCGCGCCCGCCGGGACCCGGCGCTTGGGGCGGCGGAACATGAACGCCGCCAGCACCCCGCCGATCAGCCCGAAGAGATGCCCCTGCCAGCTCACCGACGGATTCGTCGGCAGGACGCCCCACAGCGCCGATCCGTACATCACCAGGACCAGCACGCCCACCACGATGTCCACCATGCTGCGGTTCGCGAAGCCGCGGACCAGCAGATAGCCGAGCAGCCCGAAGACCACGCCGGACGCCCCCGCCGTGACGGAGTTGTCCGCGGCGGTGAGCCAGACGCCCAGGCCGCCGACCACCATGATCGTGAGGACCACGCGCAGGAAGTGGCCTATGCCGCTGAGCGCCGCGAGGAAGCCGAGCACGAGCAACGGCAGGGCGTTGGACGCCAGATGGTCGAATCCGTGGTGCAGGAACGCCATCGGGATGACATCGCGCAGCTCGCCCAGATCGCGTGGGCTCAGCCCGTACGTCTCCAGCGCGCCCGTCGAGGTGTCCACGGCCTCCAGGATCCAGAGCAGCGCCAGCCAGCCCAGCATCAGCGCGGCCGCCGCCTTGATACGGCGCACCGCGTTCCTGTCGATGGATGAATCCGGCATGTCGCCCCCCAAGGGTTGTCGCGCTCCCATCCCTGGAACGCGCGAGGTACCGTCCCCGGTTCCTGCTTCCGTACGCCGGATAGGGTCGGACGCGTGAAACCCGGATCGGACCTCGATGACCAGCGGCACACCGAGCGGCCCACGGCGGGGCCCCGGCGGCCGTGGGTCGTCGGAGTCTCCGGCGCGTCGGGGACCCCGTACGCGGCGGCGGTGCTGCGCGGGCTGCTCGACGCCGACGAGAGCGTCGACCTGATCGTCAGCCGCGCCTCGCGCCTCACGCTGCTCGACGAGACGGGGATCTCCTTCCGTGACGCGCACTGGCGGGACGATCTGCGCACCTGGCTGGCCCGGGGCGCCGACGGGAAGCCGGACACCTTCGCCCCCGACGTGTCGGACGTACGGCACTGGGCCGCCGGTGATCTGGCGGCCGGGCCGTCCTCGGGGTCGTACCCGGTCAAGGGGATGCTGATCGTCCCCGCCTCCACGGCCTGCGTGGCGGGTGTCGCGCTCGGGCTGTCGAAGGACCTGCTGCAACGCGCGGCGAGCGTCACGCTCAAGGAGCGCCGCACACTGGTGGTCGCCGTCCGGGAGACCCCGTTGGGCGGCGGGACCCTCAAGCATCTGGTGAGCCTGGACGAGGCGGGCGCCGTCGTGCTGCCCGCGTCCCCGGGCTTCTACGCGGGGGCGACGCACATCCAGGACCTGGTGGACTTCGTCGCCGGGCGGGTGCTGGACGCGGCGAGGGTGCCGCACCGGTTGTACCGCCGCTGGGAGGGGGAGCTGGGCGGCGGCTCCCGTACGGGGCCGGATCCGGACCCCGAAGGACACCAGCCCCGCTAGTCCCGCGCGGAACCGGCTCATCGCCACACCGCCTCAGATCGCACACTGCCTTAGATTGCATACATCAACTTGCGAGATTGCTGAACAATGGAAGGCTTCAGGCATATGGACGCCGTGGATAGGCAGCTCATCCAGGCCCTCAGGGAGAACGGCAGAGCCTCGTACGCCGAGCTCGGCCGGCTCGTCGGGCTCTCCGGGCCCAGCGTCACCGACCGCATCAACCGGCTGGAGGCCGCAGGCGTCATCATCGGCTACCGCGCCACCGTCGACTCGGCCTCGCTCGGTCTCGGTGTCACCGCGCTGATCGGCATCTCGCTCTCCGACGCCGCCGACCACGAGGACGTCGCGCACCGATTGCGCGGTCTGAGCGAGATCGAGGACTGCTGGTTCATCGCCGGCGACGACTCGTACATGCTCAAGGTCCGCGCGGGCGACGTCGACGGTCTGGAGAAGACGATCCGCCGCCTCGGCAGTACGAAGGGCGTCTCGCGGACCCGTACGACCATCGTGCTCTCCACGAAGTGGGAGAACCGGGTCGGCGAACTTCCCGACGAAACGTAGGCGTACGGTTGGTGGAGCCTGATAACCGGGCGTCCGGCGGACAAATGGCACACACAGTGGGAGGCGCCGCATGACTGCATCTGTCATGGATGTGGGGCTCAAGCGCGAGCTGGAGGAGAAGGTCAGGGCCGGTGAGCGGCTGACCCGTGAGGACGGCATCGCCCTCTACGAGTCGGACGACCTGGCCTGGCTGGGCGGTCTCGCGCACGAGGTGCGGACGCGCAAGAACGGTGACGTCGTCCACTTCAACGTCAACCGTCACCTCAACATGACGAACGTGTGCACCGCGTCGTGCGCCTACTGCTCGTTCCAGCGCAAGCCGGGCGAGAAGGACGCGTACACGATGCGCATCGAGGAGGCCGTCCGCCTCGCGAACGCGATGCGCGGCGAGAGCCTCACCGAGCTGCACATCGTCAACGGGCTCCACCCGACGCTCCCTTGGCGTTACTACCCGCGCTCGCTCAAGGCGCTCAAAGAGGCGCTGCCGGAGGTCTCGCTCAAGGCGTTCACGGCCACCGAGATCCACCACTTCGAGACGATCTCCGGACTGACGGCCAGTGAGATCCTCGACGAGCTGATCGACGCCGGGCTCGAATCGCTGACGGGCGGTGGCGCCGAGATCTTCGACTGGGAGGTCAGGCAGCACATCGTCGACCACCGCACGCACTGGGAAGACTGGTCGCGCATCCACCGGCTCGCGCACGAGAAGGGTCTCAAGACCCCGTGCACGATGCTGTACGGCCACATCGAGGAGCCCAGGCACCGGGTCGACCACGTCCTGCGGCTGCGTGAACTCCAGGACGAGACCGGCGGGTTCCAGGTCTTCATCCCGCTGCGCTACCAGCACGACTTCGTCGACATGCAGGACGGCAAGGTCCGTAACCGCCTCCAGGCGCGTACGACGATGGCCACCGGCGCCGAGGCGCTGAAGACCTTCGCCGTCTCCCGGCTGCTGTTCGACAACGTCCCGCATGTGAAGGTCTTCTGGGTGATGCACGGTGTGCAGACCGCCCAACTCGCGCTCCAGCACGGCGCGGACGACATGGACGGCTCGGTCGTCGAGTACAAGATCACGCACGACGCCGACAACTACGGCACGCCGAACAAGCTCGGCCGTGAGGATCTGCTCGACCTGATCCGCGACGCCGGTTTCCGGCCCGTCGAACGCAACACGCGCTACGAGATCATCAAGGAGTACCCGGGCCCCGACGCGGACCGGCGCGAGACGCCGCAGCCGATGCGGCTCTGATCCTCCGGTACGTTCCCGTTGAGTGGCCCCAGCTCGCCGAGCTGGGGCTTCTCGCGTTCTGGACCGGGGTTGAGCGCATGGGCGAGTAATGGTTACCGTTGCGAAATGCCGCTTACGTTCATCCTGGACCCGCCCGTCGACCCGGCGCTGCGCGACGGCGTCGTCACGCTCTGGACGGACGTCTCCGACGCGGGCGGCGCCGTCGGCTTCGTACCCCCGGCGAATCCGGACGACGTACGCGCCGAGCTGGTCAAGCACCTGGTGGCGATGGCCGAGGGGCGGACCCGGCTGCTCGTCGGGTACGACGAGGAGGGCGCCGTGGCCGCCACGGCCTTCCTCACGTTCAACACCCACCGGCTGATGCGGCACTGGCTCTGGCTGTACACGGTGATGGTCCACCCGCGGCACCAGGGCAGGGGATACGGCCGCGACCTGATGGCCGCGACGGCCGACGCCGCCCGCGGCATCGACGGCATCGAGGCGATACGGCTCACCTGCCGGGGCGGCACGGGGGTGGACCGCTTCTACGAGTCGTGCGGCTACAAGGAGGTCGGCCGGGTGCCGGACGCGATACGGGTGGCACCCGGCGACGACCGCGACGACATCACGATGCTGCTGCCGCTGCACCGGGTCCCTTGAACCGAGTGCCGTGAGCCGAGTGCCTTGAACCGAGTGCCCTGAGCGGTAACCCCCTTATATGGGACGCCGGACGGCGTGCTTCACTGGATGCCGTACGCCGGACGCGTACGGCACCACGAGGAGCACGAGGAGAGAGGGCCGCTGTGACCGCCGCCAGAACGAGCGCCACGATTCGCTACACCGCGATGCGCCTGGGCATCTTCGTCGGGTCCTTCGTCGTCGTCGCCGCCCTGGTCCAGTTCGGCGCGCTGCCCAAGGGGCTCGGCGACTCCAACTTCATCTGGGTGCTGCTGCTCGCGCTGGTCGTCTCCGCGCCGCTCAGCTTCATCCTGCTGCGCAAGCAGCGCGACGAGATGTCCGCGCAGCTCGTCGGCAAGGTCGACTCCGCGAAGGCCAGGCTGGAGGCGAACCGTACGCAGGAGGACGGCGCGACCCAGTAGGACGCGCCCCTGTCCCCTATGGGCGCCATAAGCACCGCGTAAGTTTCGTCACACCCGTACGCCGGCCCGTACCCCGGTCCGTCCCGCCCCAGCCGCTCACGCGCTGGGGCGTCGGTGTTCCAGGGGCAGTTGGCGGCTCTCCGCGCGGCCCTCCGTGTGGCGATACCTCAAAGCAGACCTTTGAGTATCCCAAAGTCCCGGTGTTAATGTACTGGGCATGAAGACATCAGTGCGCCCTCTTGCCGTGAGCGTCCCGCTCGTGGCGCGCCTGCATGTCGATCTCTGCCGCTGCATGTCCGCGGTCTGTTGCGGCTCTCGCTGATCCGAGCCCGCTTCATGCGGCGGCGCCCCTTCTGACGCACGGGCGCCGCACCCCCCAGTTCCACCCCCTCGTCCCCGTACCTCCGTATGCCCAACTGGAGTGTGTCCGTGTCCGCGAATTCCGAGCCCGCCACCACCGGCAAGGCCGACCAGGCCGACAAGCCGGCCGGTTCAGGCCCAGGTCTCTCCATACCCAAGGTCCCGTTCTGGGCCCAGATCGTCGCCGGTCTCGTACTCGGCGTCCTGCTCGGCTGGCTCGCCCGCAGCCAGGACATCAACTGGCTCTACACCACGCTCGACAAGATCGGCAGCATCTTCGTCCAACTGCTGAAGCTGGCCGTCGCCCCGCTGGTCTTCTTCGCGATCCTGGTGTCGATCACCAACCTCCGCAAGGTCAACAACGCCGCCAAACTGGCCTCGCGCACGCTGCTCTGGTTCCTGATCACCTCGCTGATCGCCGTCGTCATCGGCATCGTGATCGGCCTGATCACCAACCCGGGGTCCGGCACCGGCCTCACCCCGAAGGACGGCCAGAAGCCCGAGGGTTCGGGCTCCTGGATCGACTTCCTGACCGGCATCGTGCCGACGGACGTCATCACCCCGTTCACCGAACTCAACGTCCTCCAGATCGTCTTCATGGCCGCCGTCGCCGGTATCGCCGCGCTCAAGCTCGGTGACCGTGCCGCGCCGATCCTGGCGCTCAGCGAGTCCGTGCTCGAACTGCTCCAGAAGGCCCTGTGGTGGGTCATCCGGCTCGCCCCGATCGGCACCGTCGGCCTCATCGGCTACGCCATCGCGGACTACGGCTGGGACCTGATCGGCGACTACGCGACCTTCACCGCCGACGTGTACATCGGCTGCGCCCTGGTCCTCTTCGGCGTCTACCCGCTGCTGCTCGCGACGGTCGCCAAGGTCAGCCCGATCCAGTTCTTCAAGGGCGCCTGGCCCGCGATCCAGCTGGCCTTCGTCTCCCGCTCCTCGGTCGGCACGATGCCCGTCACCCAGCGGGTGACCGAGCGCCTCGGCGTGCCGAAGGAGTACACGAGCTTCGCCGTCCCGTTCGGCGCCACCACCAAGATGGACGGCTGCGCGGCGATCTACCCGTCGCTGGCGGCGATCTTCATCGCGGAGATCTTCGACGTCCAACTCGGCATCCAGGACTACCTGTTGATCGCCTTCGTCTCGGTGGTCGGTTCGGCGGCCACGGCCGGTCTCACCGGTGCGACGGTCATGCTGACCCTGACCCTCTCCACGCTGGGTCTGCCGCTGGAGGGTGTGGGTCTGCTGATGGCGATCGACCCGATCCTGGACATGATGCGTACGGCGACGAACGTCGCGGGCCAGGCCCTGGTCCCGGTCATCGTCGCGGCCCGGGAGAAGATCCTGGACCACGACAAGTACAACTCGGCGTCGGCGAACCCGATCGACGAGCCGGACCCGGAGCCCGAGCCCAGCGACCGCAAGACCGGGGTCCCGGTCGCCGCGTGACGCGGTGACGGACCACGAGTTACGCCCTGGCGGCGCCCCCGGCCCTTTCGGCCGGGGGCGCCGCCGCGTCTTCCCCGCTGACCGTAGGCTTACCCGGGTTCGGGGGGACGTGGGGTGGGAGGACGACCAGGTGGGTTCCGCAGGCGTGGGGAAGATCAAACGGATGCCGCGCGAGGTGCGTGAGCGGCAGATGATGGACGCCGCGGTGGCGACCTTCGGGCGGCGGGGATACCGGGCGGCCTCGATGGACGAGATCGCCGAACTGGCCGGTGTCTCCAAGCCGTTGGTCTATCTGTATCTGAACTCCAAGGAGGACCTGTTCACCGCGTGCATCCGCCGCGAGGCCGGCGCGCTCCTCGCGGCCGTACGCGCCGGTGTCGTGGAGCCGGGCCTCGCGCCGGACGAGCAACTGTGGGCCGGGCTCACCGCGTTCTTCGCGCATACGGCGGAGCACCCCGACGCCTGGTCGGTGCTGCACCGGCAGGCCCGTACGCACGGGGAGTCGTTCGCCGCCGAAGTGGGCTCGATGCGGGAGGAGTTGATCGCCCTGGTGACCGGTCTGCTGAGGGACGCGGGCCGCGCGTCGCCCGCCTCGCCGGATCTGGCCGACCTCGGTGACCGGGACGTCGTCGGGGTCGCGCAGGCGCTCGTCGGCGCCGCCGAGGCGCTGGCCGGCTGGGCGAACGAGACGCCGGACGTCTCGGCCAAGGAGGCCGCGTCGACGCTGATGAACTTCGCGTGGACGGGGCTGGGGAGGCTGCTGGACGGCGAACGTTGGCCGGCGGGCAACTCGGCCGCCATGCGGCGGTAGTCGGCCGGGGGAGGCGGTGGCGGCGTCGCCGCCTTGATTTCGCGGGCCGCTCCGGATTTACTCTGGCCGGGCCGGAGCCTCCCGCTCCGTGCAGAGATGAGGGAACAGCGCGTGTCCGGAGACGTACCCGCCGATGGCGCCGGGTCCCAGCCATGGCAGGTGCCCGCGCCGCCGCCCGCGCGGACGCCGCCCACCGAGACCGCGCCGGAGCCGCCGTCCGCGCCGGAGCCACCGCCCGAGCGGGAGCCGTCGCGCACGACCGTGCCGCCGGGGCCGCTGTCCGCGCCGCCGGGTCTCGCGCAGGTCGAGCCCGAGAAGCTGTGGGTGGACGGAGTCGTACGACAGGTCTCCGTACCGCCCCTCGTGCCGCCCGCCCCGGACGGCTCCCTCGCCGACATCCCCTTCGACAACGCGCGGGACGCCCCGGACGAGGCCGTCCTCAGCCGTAAAGAGGCCGACGGGCGCTGGCGGGACGTCACCGCCGCCGCGTTCGCCGACGAGGTCCGCTCCGTCGCCAAGGGGCTGATCGCCGAGGGGCTGCGGCCCGGTGACCGGCTCGCGATCATGGCCCGTACGACCTACGAGTGGACGCTCCTGGACTTCGCGGCCTGGGCCGCCGGCCTGGTCACCGTCCCCGTCTACCCCACCTCCTCCGCCTTCCAGACGCGCTGGATCCTCCAGGACTCCGGCGCCGTCGCCTGCGCGGTCGAGAGCAGGGAACAGGCCCGGCTGATCAGCCACGAGCGCAGGCAACTGCCGGACCTGGCCCACCTCTGGACCTTCGACACCGGCGCCGTCGACGCGCTGCGCGCGGCCGGCGCCGAGGTCCCCGACGCGGAGCTGGAGGCGCGGCGCGCCGCGCTCTCGCCCGCGTCCCTCGCGACGCTCGTCTACACCTCCGGCACCACGGGAAGCCCGAAGGGCTGCGTCCTCACGCACGCCAACTTCTTCGCGGAGGTGGACAATTGCATCGAACTGCTCCACCCCGTCTTCAAGTCGGTGAGCAAGGAGCCCGCGTCCACGCTGCTCTTCCTGCCGCTCTCCCATGTCTTCGGACGCATGGTCGCGGTGGGCTGTCTGCGCGCGCGGGTACGGCTCGGGCACGCGCCGTCGCTGCGCACCGACGACCTCATAGCCGATCTCGCCGGCTTCCGGCCGACCTTCCTGCTGGCCATCCCGTACGTCCTGGAGAAGGTCTTCAACACCGGCCGCGCCACCGCCGAGAAGATGGGCCGCGCCGCCTCCTTCGACCGCGCCGCGAGGATCGCCCGCCGGTACGGGCTGGCCGTCGAGGCCGCCACCGCCGGTACGGGCCCCGGCCCCGGGCTGCCCCTCAGGGCCGCCCGCGCGCTCTACGACCCGCTGGTCTACCGGCGCATCCGCGCCGCCCTCGGCGGCAAGGTCGTGCAGGCCATCTGCGGCGGCTCCCCGCTGGGGCGCCCCCTCGCCGCCTTCTACGCGGGCGCGGGAATCACGATCTTCGAGGGGTACGGCCTGACGGAGACCACGGCCGCCGCCACGGTGACGCCCCCGCTCAAACCCCGGCTGGGCACGGTCGGCTGGCCGCTGCCCGGCACCTCCGTACGGATCGCCGACGACGGCGAGGTGCTGCTGCGCGGCGGCCAAGTGTTCACCGGGTACTGGGACATGGAGCGCGGCGAGCCCGTACCGGCCCTGGACGAGGGCTGGTTCGCGACCGGGGACCTCGGCGCGCTGGACGACGACGGCTATCTCACCATCACCGGCCGCAAGAAGGACATCATCATCACCTCGGCCGGCAAGAACGTCGCCCCGGCCCCGCTGGAGGACTGGCTGCGCGCCCACCCGCTGATCGGCCAGTGCCTGGTGCTCGGCGACAACCGCCCGTACGTCACGGCCCTGATCACCCTGGAGCCGGAAGGGCTCGCGCACTGGCGCCAGATGAGGAAGAAGGAGCACCTGACGCGGGACGAGCTGGTCACGGACGAGGACCTGCTCTCCGCGCTGCAACGGGCGGTCGACGAGGCCAACCGGCTGGTGTCCAGGGCCGAGTCGATCCGCCGCTTCCGCGTGCTGCCCGTCTCCTTCACGGAGGCGAGCGGGCAGCTGACACCGTCGCTCAAGGTGCGACGGACGGCGGTCGTGGCGGACTTCGCGGCGGAGATCGACGAGTTGTACAGCTGACTGACGACTCCCGGCTTCAGCCCTTTCGGCGCGGCGCCAGCAACTGCTCGCGCAGCGCCGTCAGTTGATGGGACGACTCGACCGCGCGCGTCTCGTCCAGCGTGGTGAGCGCCAGCAGCAGCACGTCCGCCACCACCAGCCCCGTCAGGGACTCCGCCGTGATGCCGGTCGGTGTGTGCGGCGCGGTGAGGACCGACTCCACCCGGCTCGCGAAGGTCTCGCCCAACTCGTCCGTCACCAGGACGACTTTGGCCCCGACCGCTCTGGCCCGCTCCACCAGGACCGTCAGCTCTATCAGTTCGCGCCCCGGCTGGAAGATCACCACCGCGTCCCCCTGGCCCACCGCCAGCAGCGCGTCCGCCAGGGCGAAGCCCGTCTCGCCGACGAAGCGGGCCCGGCGGCCGATCCGGCCCAGTGCCAACGCCAGGTGCCGGGCCGCCAGTTCGGAGGCGGCGACGCCGTAGCAGAACACCTCGCGCGCCGGGGCGAGCGCGGCCACCGCGCGGCGCAGCGCGGCCGGTTCGGTGAGTCGGCCGCCATGGTCGACACGGTCCCGGGCCTCGGCGAAGACATCGCGCCAGATGGTGTCCAGGTCCCCGCCGACATGGTCGATGCGCTGCTTGAGCCGTACCTCCGGGGCGACCGTCGCCGTGAAGTCGGCGGCCAGCTCGCGCTTGAGGGCGGGCAGTCCCGCGTAGCCGAGGCGCTGGAGGGCCCGGACGACGGTCGCGTTGCTCGTGCCGCTCGCGGTGCCCAGCTCCTGGGCGCCGGCGAAGAGCAACTGCTCGACCGGGGCGCTGGCCAGATACTGCGCGACCGCCCGCTCGGACGCCGACAGCTCCTCCCACTGGTCGCGCACGGCGGCCCGCAGCCGGGTCACGCCGGCGCCCGAGGGCCCCGGCTCCGGGCCCGCCGGCTGTCCAGATTCTGGAATCTCCATTACACCCATTGACTTCCCTGTCTCCGCCGTTACTCTCCTGGGCAACGCATTCCAAGAGGAACGTTCCCTGAAATCGACGTTACAGGATCGTTCCGTCGCGAGGAGAACAATGGCACCCCGCTCCCTTCCGGTCATCGAGATCTCCGGCTCACCGCGCGAGCGCGGCCAGCAGTACGGCGAGGCCGTACGTCCCCAACTGCACGCCGCGCTCGGCTACTACGCGGAAGCCTTCGGCCAGTCCGCCGGTCTCACCTGGGACCGCGTCACCGCACGCGCCGAGCGCTGGCTCGACCCCGTCGACGCCTACGCCCCCGACCTCGTCGAGGAGATGCGCGGCATCGCCGACGGCGCGGGCGTGAGCCTGCTCGACGTCCTCGCGCTCAACGCCCGCGGCGAGGTCATCTACGACAAGTCGTTCGCCTCGATGAGCGACGGAAGCCCGGCCGCGGACGAGACCCCCGACGAGGCACCCGACGGCTGCACGTCCTTCGCCGCGTACGGCGCCGCCAGCGGCGACGGGCACGTCTACGCCGGTCAGAACTGGGACTGGCGCGCGGGCGTCGCCGACACCGTCGTCATGCTGCGGATCGTCCAGCCGCCCAAACCCACCCTGATCATGCAGGTCGAGGCCGGACAGGTCGGCCGCCAGGGCGCCAACTCGGCCGGGATCGCGCTCAACGCGAACGGACTCGGCGGCCGGTTCGACGACACGGTGGGGCTGCTCCAGACCGTCGTACGCCGCTCCGTGCTCGACCAGCCCACCATCACCGACGCCCTCGAAGTCCTCTGCGGCACCCGCGCCCACATCGCCAGCAACGCGCTGCTCACCTGCCGCGAGGGCTTCGCCATCGACCTGGAGACCACGCCCGGCGGGCACGGCTGGCTCTACCCCACCGACGGGCTGCTCGTGCACGGCAACCACTACCAGGCGGGCGTCCCCGCCGCCCTCGCCGCGGGCTACCGCCCCATGTCGTCCGACTCCCTCGTCCGCGTCCCGCGCGCCGAGGAAGGGCTGCGCCGGCTGCGCGGCTCCACCGGGCCCGACGAGTCCCGCAAGCTGATCAAACAGGCGATGTCCGACCACCTCGGACTCCCCGAATCCCTGTGCACGCACCCCGACCCCAGGCAGCCGCGGCTCAAGCACTGGGCCACCCTCGTCTCCTCCTGCGTCGACCTGACCAGCGGTGACTACCACGTCACCGCCGGTACTCCCTGCGACCGGGACTACCAGCACATGCCCTGGAACGTGTACGACGGTCCGTATGGCGACCGCCCGTACGACCCCGCGCACGCGACCGGCGACGGCAAGACCGGCGACGGCGGGAACGACTTTCCGCACCACGCGATGTCCACCACAGGAGCCCAGCGATGAGAAGCACGCGCACCACCGTCGTCACGGCCGGCCTGGCCGTCGCGACCCTGCTCGCCGCCGGCTGTAGCGGCGCGGACCAGACCAGCACCGGCGGCGAGACCGCCGACGCCGCCTCCCTCACGCTGTCGGCGACCACCCCCGCCGCGAAGGGCGGCCTCACCGAGGCCAACTGGCTCCTGGAGGACGAGCCCGACTCCCTCGACCTCGACACCCAGGGCACCAGCGCGGGCCGGGTCGTCCTCACCAACGTCTGCGAACGGCTCTACCAGCTCCAGCCCGACATGTCGGTGAAGCCGCTGCTCGCCGAGAAGGCCGCGACCCCCGACGACCGCACGCTCGTCCTCACCCTCCGCGACGGCGTCACCTTCCACGACGGCACGACCATGACCGCCGACGACGTCCTGTACAGCCTGAAGCGGCACGCCGACCCGGACATGGAGCAGAGCGACGAGTTCGGCAACGTCAAGGCCATGACCAAGAGCGGCGACCGCGAGATCACCGTCACCTTCAAGCAGCCCGACGCCCTCTTCACCAAGGCACTCGCCGGTGACGCGGGCCTCGTCTGGAACAAGAAGCAGGTGGAGAAGTCCGGCGAGGACTTCGGTACGCCGGGTCAGCCCGACGCCTGCTCGGGGCCGTACGAACTCGCGAGCTGGAGCTCCGGCGACTCGATCATCATCCACAGCTACGACGACTACTGGGGCAAGAAGGCGCTCACCGACAAGGTCGTCTTCCGCTGGGCCTCCGACAGCGCGCTCGTCAACGCCGTGACGACCGGCGCCGCCGACGGCGCGTACACCGAGTCGCCCAACACCGCCTCCGCCCTGCGCGGCAAGAAGGGCATCGACCAGTACTACGGCCCCTCCACCGCCTCGCTCGTACTCATCCCGACCGAGCGCGGCGGCCTGAAGAACGAGGCCGTCCGCCAGGCACTCTCCCTCGCGATCGACCGCGCCGGCATCGCCAAGTCCGGTTACGGCGGCCTCGTCCAGCCCTGGGCGACGCCCGTCGGCGCCGGCGCCTGGGGGTACGAGAAGCCCGCCTTCGAAGCCGCCCAGAAGGAGATCACGAACGCGCCCGGGAGCCCGTCCGCCGACGACCTGACCCGCGCCAAGAAGCTGGTCGACGAGTCGGGCGTGAACAAGGCCGAGCCGATCGTCATCGGCACCGACGCCAGCCAGGGCCGTACGGTCGTCGCCAACGCGACCCGCTCCGCGCTCCAGCGGATCGGCCTCAAGGGGCAGATCAAGACCGTGCCGACGGCGCAGTTCGAGCAGTTCTACAGCGACCCGCAGATCCGCTCGGAGATCGACGTCCTCGTCGGTGACTGGTACATCTCCAAGTCCGACCCGATGGGCTTCTACGACAACGGGCTCTCCGACTCCTCCAACAACTGGGTCGGCTTCAAGGACGCGACGTACGACACGCAGGTGAAGAAGGCCCTCGGCACGCTGGACGACGCCGAACGCGCCGAACTGGCCATAGAAGTGCAGCGGAGGTTCACCGACGCCGCCGTCTGGATCTCCGTCGCGCAGGTCCCGTCCGTGCTGGTGCTGGGCGACAAACTGACCGGGCCCCCCGCCTCCATGGCGTACCTCTACTACCCGTGGGCCGCCGAACTGGGCACCAAGAGCGCCGACAGCGCGGCCGGCACCGGTACGACCGACGGCACCGGCACCGGGAAGGGCTGACCGCCATGCTCGCCCGAATATCCCGGCGCCTCGCGGGCCTCCTCGCCACCCTCTTCGCCGCCTCGTTCGTGATCTTCGCCGCCGTGTACGCGGCCCCCGGCGACCCGGCCGTCTTCCTGGCCGGCGGCCGCGACAAACTGACCCCGGAGAAGCTCGAACTGGTCCGGCAGCAGTACCACTTGGACGAGCCGCTGGCCGAGCAGTACGGCCGCTGGCTCTGGGACGGCGTCCATCTCGACCTCGGCCGGTCCTTCAAATACAGCGACCAGGTGGCCGACCTGCTGGCCGCCCGGCTCCCCACCACCCTCGCGCTGGTGGCGTACGCGACCGTCCTCTTCGTCGTCATCGGCGTCGGGGCCGGTGTGCTCGCCGCCGTCCGGCGCGGCAGCTGGGTCGACTCGACGGTCGTCGGCGGTACGACGCTCGCCGCGTCCGTCCCGTCCTTCGTCTCCGCCATCGCGCTCGTGGCGCTGTTCGGCGTCCAGCTCGGCTGGTTCCCCGTCACCGGCGGCGGCGAGGGCTTCGGCGGGACGCTGCACCATCTGACCCTGCCCGCCGTCTCCCTGGCACTCGGCGCGCTCGCGCTGATCAGCCGGGTCACCCGGCAGGCGATGGTCGACGCGGGCACCGCCGACCATGTGGAGGTGGCGCGCGCGTCGGGGCTGCCCGAACGCGACATCGTCCGCGGACACGTCCTGCGCAACGCGCTCGGCCCCATCGTCACCATGTGCGGCCTCGTCATGGCGGGCATGCTCGCCGGCACCGTCGTCGTGGAGACGGCCTTCGGCATCAGCGGCATCGGCTCGCTGCTCGTCGGCGCCATCAACACCCACGACTTCCCGGTCGCCCAGGCAGTCCTGCTGCTGATGGTCACCGGCTACATCGTGGTCACCACCCTGGTCGACCTCGTCCATCCGCTGCTCGACCCACGAGTGAAGGAGCGTGCGGCATGACGGCGCCGGCCCTCGCCCCCGTCGGCGGGACCCGGTCCCGCGGCTCCCTCGGTGCACGCGTCGCGGGCGGGTTCCTCGTCCTCGTCGTCCTGGCCGCCGTCCTGGCGCCGCTCATCGCGCCGTACGCCCCCGACGCCATCGACCTCTCCGCGTCACTGGTCGGCACCTCCGGCGACCATCTGCTCGGCACCGACTCCTCGGGCCAGGACCTGCTCTCACGGGTGCTGCACGGGGCGCGTACGAGCCTGATCGCGCCGGTCCTGCTGCTGGCCATCGCGGCACTGCTCGGCGTCACCCTCGGCACGCTCGCCGCCTGGCGCGGCGGCTGGGTGGACACGCTCGTCTCCCGGATCACGGACGTCATGTACGCGTTCCCCGGCCTGCTGTTCACCGTCCTGATCATCGCCGTCTTCGGCGCCGGGATGACCACGTCCGTGCTGGCGCTGGGCCTCGCCTACACACCCACCGTCGCCAAATACACCCGGTCCGTGGCGCTCGCGGAGCGCCGTAAGCCCTACATCGACGCCTACCGGGTGCAGGGCATGGGCGGCGCGCGGATCTGCGCGCTGCACCTCGTACCCAATCTGGGGCGCTCCATCGTCGGGTATCTCGTCGTCCTCTTCGGCGAGGCCCTGATGTCCCTGGCGACCCTGTCCTACCTCGGCTTCGGGGCCCAACCGCCCAGCTCCGACTGGGGGTTGATGGTCCAGGAGGGCCAGGCCGCCGTCGTCCAGGGCGCGCTGCTCCCGGCGCTCGTGCCGGGCCTGGCCATCGCCCTCGTCGTGGTCTCCTTCAACGTCGTCGGGGTGCGGGCCGCCGACCGACTCGGCAGCGGGAGGTAACCGCATGCTCCTCGACATCGACCGACTCACCGTCCGACTCCCCGGCACCGCCCGGCCCGTACTCACCGACGTCACCCTGCGGGTGGCGAGCGGCGAAGTCGTCGGCCTGGTCGGCGAATCGGGCTCCGGCAAGTCCACCACCGCCAACGCGGCCCTGCGCCTGCTGCCGGGCGACGCCACCGCCACCGGCCGGATCACCGTCGACGGGACGGACGTCCTGTCCCTCACCGGCGAGGCACTGCGCGCCCACCGCTCCCGTACGGTCGCGATGGTCCACCAGGACCCGCGCTCGGCCCTCAACCCGGTGCGCCGCATCGGTGACTTCCTCACCGAGCGGCTGCGCGGAACGGGACTCGACCAGCGCGCGGCCCGCGCCCGCGCGGTCGAACTCCTCGCCGCCGTCGGCCTGTCCGACCCGGAACGCCGGGTGCGGCAGCGCCCGCACGAACTGTCCGGCGGCATGCTCCAGCGCGTCGTCATCGCGGGCGCGCTCGCCGTCGAACCGCGCCTGCTGCTCGCCGACGAGGCGACCAGCGCGCTGGACGTCACCACCCAGGCGGAGATCCTGGCGCTGCTGAGGTCCCTGCGGACGTCCGGCGGGAGCAGGGCGCCGGGGATGCTCTTCATCACCCACGACCTGCAACTGGCCGCCGCCTACTGCGATCGCGTGTACGTCATGTACGCGGGCCGGGTCGTCGAGGAGCGGTCCGCCGGTGACCTGTTCGCCCGGCCCCGGCACCCGTACACCCGCGGGCTGCTCGACTGCTCGCCGACGCTGGACACCGGCGCGGCCGAGATCCGCCCCATCCCCGGGCGGCCGCCCTCGCTCGCCGACGCCTTCACCGGCTGCGAGTTCGCCTCGCGCTGCCCGGAGGCGGAGGCCGCGTGCGAGACCTGGCGGCCGGAGCCGGTCGCGCTGGACGGCGGCGGTACGGCGGCCTGCCGCAGGCTGCCGGTCACGGCCACGGAAGGGAGCGTCCGATGAAGGACGGCGGACAGGAGTACGCGCTGGCGGTGGAGGGGCTGCGCAAGGAGTACCCGATGCCCGGCGGCGGCCGGCTCACCGCGGCGGACGCGGTCGGCTTCACCGTCCCCGCGGGCGGCTCGCTCGGCATCGTGGGGGAGTCCGGCTCGGGCAAGACGACGGTGGCGCGGATGCTGGTGGGTCTCGTACGGCCCGACGCCGGCACCGTACGGGTGGCGGGCCGCGTCCGCGAGACCCGTACGCCACGCGGCAGAGCGGCCAGGCTGGGCAGGGCCAGGGAGATCCAGATGGTCTTCCAGGACCCGTACGTCTCGCTCGACCCTCGGCTGACGTCCCGTCAATGCCTCACCACCGCACTGCGGTTGCACGGCCGCGCCGACTCACTGGCCGACGGGCTGCTCGACCGGGTGGGACTCGGCGCCCGCGAGGCCGGGGCGCGTCCGCACGGGATGTCCGGCGGTCAGCGGCAGCGGCTCGCGATCGCGCGGGCGCTGGCCGTCGACCCGCAGGTGCTGGTGCTCGACGAGGCGGTGGCCGCGCTGGACGTGTCCATCCAGGCGCAGATCCTCCAACTGCTCGGCGAGATACGCCGGGACACCGGTGTGGCGCTGGTCTTCGTGAGCCACGACCTGGCCGTGGTGCGGCACATCACCGACGAGGTGCTGGTCATGCGGCGCGGCGTGGTGGTCGAACAGGGCCCGACGGACGGGGTGTTGGCGTCCCCGGACCACCCGTACACCCGGCGCCTGCTGGCGTCCGTGCCCCGGCCGGGCTGGGACCCGGCGACGGTGGGCGCCTCGTAACCCCACCCAAAGGCAGGAGCCCTGCTCCCCGCACTGGACATGCGGGGACAGGGCTCCTTGATACTGCTATTTTCCGTGCGCGATCTTCCGACCCGGGCAACTAGGCCCTGTCTGACGAATCCCGCCTGGCGCGCGACCCCCGGCACGCACACTCGCCGCGTTGTCGGAGTCACCCAAGTACGTCCAGTACGAGGGCGATCCTCCGCCTTGCGATCGCACGCACCGGACGCCGCGCGCCCCGCCCTCCGGGCGGACGGCGTTATTCGACAGCCAGGTCCTAGGCCGGGGTTACGTTCTCCGCCTGCGGGCCCTTCGGGCCCTGGGTGACGTCGAAGTTCACGACCTGGTTCTCCTCGAGGGAGCGGAACCCGGACGCGTTGATCGCGGAGTAATGGACGAAGACATCCGGGCCGCCGCCGTCCTGGGCGATGAAGCCGAAGCCCTTTTCAGCGTTGAACCACTTGACGGTTCCGGTAGCCATAAGCCCTCCTTGGGCCAAAGGGTTGCCCTGCTCCAGAACCTGCAAACAAGTCTGAAAACTACAAAAGCCTGCGGGTCACATGCTCCGCAGGCTCTGTACTGCAAGGGAAACCAAACTGCAACTTGCGGCGAGCCTAGCACGCGTCTCACGGGCAGCGGTAGGGGGAAAGATCACCCAAAGATCGGCTCACCCGGACGTTTGAAGAGGGCTCCGGCGGGGTGCCGCGGCGAGGGTCCTGACGTGCGAGGGAGACCCGCCCGAGGCGCCCGCCCGGCACCCCCTGCCCGCCCCACCCGTCTCACAGGTCTAGCCTCGCGGTGTGGACAGCTCCTCTGAAAACACAGCAGGCCCCGACGCGGGCGGAAGCGATCACCCCCACGTCCGGCCGCGCGTCGGTCACATCCAGTTCCTGAACTGCCTCCCCCTTTACTGGGGCCTCGGCAGAACAGGAGCCCTCTTCGATCTTGAGCTGACGAAGGACACCCCGGAGAAGCTCAGCGAGAGCCTCGTGCGCGGAGATCTCGATATCGGCCCCGTCACCGTGGTCGAATTCCTCCGTAATGCCGAGAACCTCGTCGCATTCCCCGATCTGGCCGTCGGCTGCGACGGCCCCGTCATGTCCTGCCTGATCATTTCGCAGGTGCCGCTCGACGAGCTCGACGGGGCGCGGGTGGCCCTCGGCTCGACCTCGCGGACCGCCGTACGGCTCGCGCAGCTCCTCCTCGCCGAGAAGTACGAGGTCACGCCCGACTACTACACGTGCCCGCCCGACCTCGGCCTGATGATGCAGGAGGCGGACGCGGCCGTACTGATCGGCGACGCCGCCCTGCGCGCCTCGCTGCACGACGCGCCGCGCCTCGGCCTCCAGGTCCACGACCTCGGACAGATGTGGAAGGACTGGACGGGGCTCCCGTTCGTCTTCGCGGTGTGGGCGGCGCGCAAGGACTACCTGGCCCGCGAGCCCGAGACCGTACGCCTGGTGCACCAGGCGTTCCTCGCCTCCCGCGACGTGTCGCTGGAGGAGGTCACCAAGGTCGCCGAGCAGGCCGCGCGCTGGGAGAGCTTCGACGCGGAGCTGCTGGAGCGCTACTTCACGACGCTCGACTTCCGCTTCGGGCCCGAGCAGCTCGCGGGCGTACGGGAGTTCGCCCGGCTCACCGGACCCACGACCGGCTATCCCGCCGACCCCGGCGTCGAGTTGCTCCCGTCCTGAGAAGGTAGGAGCGACACACGCGGGACGGGGAACGGGGAGGGGACGGGTATGCAGCCGCTCGACGCGGACGGGCCTCGCACCATCGGCGCGTACCGGCTGCTGGGCCGACTCGGCGCCGGCGGCATGGGCCGGGTCTATCTGGCCAGGTCGGAGGGCGGCCGGACGGTCGCCGTCAAGGTCATCCATCCGCACTTCGCGCTGGACGAGGAGTTCCGGGCCCGCTTCCGCCGCGAGGTGGCCGCGGCCCGCCGGGTCGGCGGCGCCTGGACGGCGCCGGTGCTCGACGCCGACCCGGAGGCGGCCACACCCTGGGTCGCCACCGGCTATGTGGTCGGCCCCTCGCTGACCCAGGCCGTCGCGACGTACGGCCCGTTGCCCGAGCGGACGGTACGGGCGCTGGGAGCCGGACTCGCCGAGGCGCTGGGCGCGGTCCATCAACTGGGCCTGGTCCACCGCGACGTCAAACCGTCGAACGTCCTGCTCGCCCTCGACGGCCCCCGGCTCATCGACTTCGGGATAGCCCGCGCCACCGACGGCACCGCCTCGCTCACCTCCACCGGCGTCTCCGTCGGCTCACCCGGCTACATGTCGCCCGAGCAGATACTCGGCAAGGGCGTCACCGGCGCGGCCGACGTCTTCTCGCTGGGCGCGGTGCTCGCGTACGCCACGGCCGGGGTCAGCCCGTTCCCCGGCGACTCGTCCGCCGCGCTCCTCTACAAGGTCGTCCACGAGGAGCCCGAACTGGGCCCGCTGGAAGGCGACTTGAAGGACCTGGTCGCCCACTGCCTCGCCAAGGACCCGGCCGCGCGCCCCGCGCCGGCGGAGATAGCCGCGCGGCTCGCGCCCGGATCGGGCGGGGCGGTCGCGCTGGTCGACGCGGGCTGGCTGCCGGACCCCCTGGTACGGGAGGTCAGCCGGGCCGCCGTACACCTCCTGGACCTGGAGACGGCGCAGCCCGTACGGAGCGCCCCCGGGCAGCCGGTGCACTGGCCCACGCCTCCGGAGCCGACCGGACACCCGTCCCTGTCGGCGCCCCCGCTCGGCGAGTTCGGGCCGCCGACGGAGCCGGACGTGAAGGCGCACCCGACGGGCCCGCCCCATGGCGGCCAGGACACCGACGACCCCCGGATGTCCCTCTCGGTCACCGCAGGCCGGGCCGGGCCGCGCCGCCGCAGGGTGAGCTGCACCGTCGCCCTCGCCGTGGCGGGAGCGCTGGCGGCGGTCACGCTGGGCGGGACGCTGCTCCTGGACCAGTTCTCGGACAACAAGTCGTCGGACTCGGCCGACCACGGTTCGGCGGGCGCGAGCCCCAAGCAGTCGGCCACGCCGCCCGATGCCGCCACGGACAGTCCCACGGACAGTCCCACGGGCACTCCCACCGAGGGCCCCACCGACGGCCCCACCGGCGCGGTCCGGGCCGTGCCCGAGCAGTTCGTCGGTACCTGGAAGGGGCCGACGACCGAGGACTCCGGCGCGCCGCACGGCGACTACACCGTCGAGATCACCGAGGGCGGTAAGGGCGAGAAGGTGTTCCGCTCGACCAGCCTTCTCTCGCTGCTCGGCGTGGAGGTCGAGTGCCACGGCGTGGGCACGCTCGTGTCCGCCACCGCCAAGGAGATCCGGATCGAGGAGTCGACCGATCCCGAGCGGCCCGGCAGGGCGGGGCTGTGCACGACCACGGCGGCCGCCGCGCTGACGTTCACGCTCACCGACAGCGGTGATCTGAGCTTCGTCTCGAAGGAGGAGGCGGCGGGCAACCCGACGGGGACGCTGAAGAAGCAGTAGCGACCGCGGGGACCCCGCGAGGCCCGGCGGGGACCCCGCGAGCCCGGCAGCC
Organism: Streptomyces sp. NPDC057307; assembly: GCF_042667665.1. Classification (NCBI taxonomy): domain Bacteria; kingdom Bacillati; phylum Actinomycetota; class Actinomycetes; order Kitasatosporales; family Streptomycetaceae; genus Streptomyces; species Streptomyces sp. NPDC057307. Next base: position 23,313 of record NZ_JBHUZM010000020.1, read on the forward strand.
GGTCGGCCCGTACCCCTGGCGTACGCTGGATCGGTCCGTAGATCCACTGATACACCGCCGAAAGGTGACGCCCCGGTGACCGAGAAGGCCGACCAGCAGTCTGTCCTCGACCGCGCTGCCGAGGGTGGCCGGATCACCCCCGAAGAGGCGCTCGACCTCTACCGCTCGGCCCCTCTCCACGCGCTCGGCTCCGCCGCCGACCGCGCGCGCCGCCGCCGGTACGCCGGCACGGAGCACATCGCGACGTACATCATCGAGCGGAACATCAACTACACGAACGTCTGCGTGACGGCGTGCAAGTTCTGCGCCTTCTACGCGGCGCCCAAGGACACCGACAAGGGCTGGACCCGCGACCTCGACGACATCCTGCGCCGCTGCGCGGAGACCGTCGAACTCGGCGGCACCCAGATCATGTTCCAGGGCGGCCACCACCCCGACTACGGCGTGGAGTACTACGAGAAGCACTTCGGCGCCATCAAGGCCGCGTTCCCGCAACTGGTCATCCACTCCCTCGGCGCGTCCGAGGTCGAGCACATGGCCCGGCTCTCGGACGTCTCCGTGGAGGAGGCGATCCGCCGGATCCACGCGGCGGGCCTCGACTCGTTCGCGGGCGCCGGCGCCGAACTGCTGCCGGCCCGGCCGCGTACGGCGATCGCGCCGCTCAAGGAGTCCGGCGAGCGGTGGCTGGAGATCATGGAGACCGCGCACGGTCTCGGTGTCGAGTCGACGTCCACGATGCTCATGGGCACCGGCGAGACGAACGCCGAGCGGATCGAGCACCTGCGGATGATCCGCGACGTACAGGACCGGACGGGCGGCTTCCGGGCGTTCATCCCGTACACCTACCAGCCGGAGAACAACAAGCTGAAGGGACAGACGCAGGCCACGCTCTTCGAGTACCTGCGGCTGATCGCCATCGCCCGCCTCTTCCTCGACAACGTCGCGCACATCCAGGGCTCCTGGCTGACCACGGGCAAGGAGGTCGGCCAACTGTCCCTGCACTACGGCGCGGACGACCTCGGCTCGATCATGCTGGAGGAGAACGTCGTCTCGTCGGCGGGCGCCAAGCACCGCTCGAACCGGCTGGAGATCATCGACCTGATCCGCAAGTCGGGCCGGGTGCCGGCGCAGCGCACCACGACGTACGAGCACATCGTCGTGCACGACGACCCGGGAGACGACCCGGTCGACGAGCGCGTCGTCTCGCACATCTCGTCCACGGCGATCGCGGGCGGCACGGCGCACCCGGAACTCAAGCTGCTCGACGCCAACTGACCGGGTGGCACTGACGATTCACCGGGCGGACCTGCTGCTGCCCGGTGCCGGACGCGCGCCCGTACCGGGCGGCGCGGTCCTGGTCGCGGGGGACGCGATCGAGGCCGTCGGCCCGTACGAGGAGCTGGCGGCCGCGCATCCCGCCGCCCGGGTCAGACGGTGGCCGGGCGTCCTCACACCGGGGCTGTGCAATTCGTACGGTCCCGAACTGCTGGAGCGGACCTACCACCCCGACCCGCGCGAGGCCGACGAGCTGGGGACGGAACCGCTGACCGGCGCCGCGCTCGCCGCGCTGGAGATGACCGACACCCGCTGGGGCGCGAGCGCGCGGCGCGGTGTCCGCCGGATGCTGGCGCACGGCACGGTCGCGATCGCCGGGCCCCTGCGGCGGGCCACGGTGGCGGACGCGGTCACGCGCTCGGGCCTGGCCGTCGAGCGGCGCCTCACCGAACCACCGGGCCCACCCGACCTGGACCCCCTCGCCGGCCGCCCGGCCGAGGAGGCGTTCGTACTGCCACCGCTGGGCTTCGAAGGCCGCCAGGCCGACTTCGCGGTGTTCGCCGTCCCGCCCACCGACGACCCGTACACCGCGCTGACGCGCGCGGGCGCGACGAGCTGCGTGGCGACGGTCCTCGACGGCCGCCTGGTCCACCGACGCGCCTGAGGCTGCGGCCGGTTCGTGTCGATCGCCGGACGGTCCCCGAGCCGACGCCGGAGGCGGGCGAGCGGGTGGACCGACGCGTGCGAGGCAGGCGCGCGGCGCCGTGGCCCGCCTGCGAGAATGGCGCCGTACCGCGGTGTACCGCGGTGGATCGCGCAGAGACAACCGAGACAAGTCAGGCGGAACGCCAGTGACCCGGGCCTCCCTGGACAAGCAGCCGCACGAAGTCGCCTCGATGTTCGACGACGTGGCGGCGAAGTACGACCTCACCAACGACGTGCTCTCCCTCGGCCAGGCGCGGCTCTGGCGCAAGGAGGTCGCGAAGGCGGTGAACGCCCGCCCCGCGCAGAAGGTCCTCGACCTCGCCGCGGGCACCGCCACCTCCTCCATGCCCTTCGCCGCCACCGGCGCCTACGTCGTGCCGTGCGACTTCTCGCTCGGCATGCTCCGCGAGGGCAAGAAGCGCCACCCCTGGCTGCCGCTGACGGCCGGCGACGCGACCAAACTGCCTTTCCGCGACGACGTCTTCGACACCGTCACGATCTCCTTCGGCCTGCGCAACGTCCAGGACACGGACGGCGCGCTGCGTGAGCTGTACCGGGTGACCAAGCCCGGCGGGCAGGTCGTGATCTGTGAGTTCTCCCAGCCGACCTGGGAGCCCTTCCGGACCGTCTACACGGAGTACCTGATGCGCGCGCTGCCGCCGACGGCGCGCGCCGTGTCCTCGAACCCGGACGCGTACGTGTACCTCGCCGAGTCCATCCGCGCCTGGCCCGACCAGCCGGGCCTCGCCGGTCTGCTCCAGAAGGCCGGCTGGTCGAAGGTCGCGTGGCGGAATCTGACCGGCGGGGTCGTGGCACTGCACCGCGGCATCAAGCCGTCCGAAGCCTGAGCACGGTCCAGGCCTGAGCACGGCCGAAGCCCGAGCACGGCCGAAGCCCGAGCGGGGTCAGGGCCGCCGGTCGAGCCTGAGCCGGAAGCGGTACGCCTTCCGCTGCCCCACCGGCGTCACGAACGTCTCCTCCAGCTCCATGCCCAGGCGCCGCGCCACCGCGACCGAGCGGTCGTTGCGGGCGTCGACCATCGCCACGACGGTGGGGACGCCCGCCGCCCGTACCCGCTCCAGCGTCGCGTGCGCGGCGGCTGCCACGTACCCCTTGCCCCAGTACGCACGGCCGAGGCGCCAGCCGATCTCGATCTCGCCGACTGGGCCGAACGACGTGTGCGGCCACGGCTGCGCGCCGGTGAAGCCGATCACCCGGTCCTCGGAGTCGAGCATCGTCCAGAGGCAGAAGCCGTGTTCGGCGGCGTGCCCGCGCTGGCGGGCGGTGAGCTCCTCGTACTCCGAGAGCGGCGCCGGGCCGCCGTGGAACTCCATGACGTCCGGATCGTCGAAGAGCCGGTGCCACTCCCGCGAGTCCTCCTCGGTGGGAACGCGCAGCCGCACGACGGGGACCGGTCGGGTGATGTCGTTCACGAGGGCAGCCCTTCAACTTGTGGATCAATAGGCACCCATAGACTGCACCTGTCCAGTGCCGAACATGTCCACAGCCGTCGGTACGCCATGATGGGACCCGCCAGCCGAGTCCCACGAGTCTTCGGGAGATCCCGCTGTGACCGAGCCCCTCTCCGAACACACCGCAGATGTGATCGTCGTCGGTGCGGGCCCGGCCGGCTCCACCACGGCGTACCACCTCGCCAAGTCGGGCCTGGACGTCCTGCTGCTGGAGAAGACCGCGTTCCCGCGCGAGAAGGTGTGCGGCGACGGTCTCACCCCGCGCGCCACCAAGCAGCTGGTGGGCATGGGCATCGACATCTCCGAGGAGGCCGGCTGGCTCCGTAACAAGGGCCTGCGGATCATCGGCGGCGGTGTACGGCTCCAGCTCGACTGGCCGGATCTCGCCAGCTACCCGGACTACGGACTCGTCCGCAAGCGCGACGACTTCGACGAGCAACTGGCCCGGCAGGCGCAGAAGGCCGGGGCGCGGCTGCACGAGCGCTGCAACGTCGGCGCGCCGATCATCGACCCGCGCACCGGCCGGATCACCGGCGTCAACGCCAAGATGGGCGAGGAGAAGACGCCCGTCACCTTCCACGCCCCGCTCGTCGTCGCCGCCGACGGCAACTCCACGCGGCTGTCGCTCGCGATGGGGCTGCACCGCCGCGAGGACCGGCCGATGGGCGTCGCCGTCCGTACGTACTTCACCTCGCCCCGGCACGACGACGACTACCTGGAGTCGTGGCTGGAGCTGTGGGACCGGCGCGGTCCGCAGGACCGGCTGCTGCCCGGCTACGGCTGGATCTTCGGCATGGGCGACGGCACCTCCAACGTCGGCCTGGGCATCCTCAATTCGTCGTCCGCCTTCAAGGAACTGGACTGGCGCGAGGTGCTGAAGGCGTGGTGCGCGTCGATGCCGGAGGACTGGGGTTACACGCCCGACAACATGACGATGCCGATCCGCGGCGCCGCGCTGCCGATGGCCTTCAACCGGCAGCCGCACTACACCAAGGGCCTGCTGCTGGTCGGTGACGCGGGCGGTCTGGTCAACCCGTTCAACGGCGAGGGCATCGCGTACGCCATGGAGTCCGGCCAGATCGCGGCGGACGTCATCGTGCAGGCACAGTCCCGGCAGACGCCCGGACAGCGCGAGATGGCCCTCCAGCGCTATCCGCGGGTGCTCAAGGAGACCTACGGCGGCTACTACACGCTGGGCCGCGCCTTCGTGAAGCTGATCGGCAACCCGAAGGTCATGAAGATCGCGACGCAGAGGGGGCTCACGCACCCGCTGCTGATGAAGTTCACGCTGAAGATGCTGGCGAATCTGACCGACCCGTCGGGCGGCGACGCGATGGACCGCATCATCAACGGTCTCAGCAAGGTCGCGCCGAAGTCGTAGGACGGTACGGGGCGGCGCGGGGCGGGGCGGTGGGCCGGGTTACCCCTCGGCCCACTTCCGCAGGGCGGCGGCGTCCGCGAACCTGCCGACGTTCGTGTCGAGCGGCGTGTCCGTGTACTGGTGGAACTTCCACGCCGCCTTGATCCGGGGCTTGCCCGCCGTCACATAGTCCGCGATCCACAGGGCGTCGCCCGCCTCGCTCGTGGTGTCGCGGTTGAGCCAGAAGTCCCGGTTGCAGTAGAGCCCGACGCGGTGGTCCGCGCCCCGCAGCCGCCGGACCTCCGCCAGGAAGGCGTCCTTGGACGCGCAACTGACGTCCGCGTCCTCCCAGTCGGCGAACAGCGGGTCGCCCGCGCGTTCGGCGGCCTTGCCGACGAAGTACTCCGCCTGCGCCTTCATGCTGCCGGGCCGCAGGAAGTGGTAGAAGCCGACGACGAGTCCGGCCTCCCGCGCGTGTGAAGCCTGGGCCTTCATACGGGGGTTGAGGTACGAGGTGCCCTCGGTGGCTTTGACGATGGCGAAGTGCAGGCCCTGCGTGGAGAACGACGAGCTCTGGTAGGACGAAACGTCGACGCCGTTGACGGTCATCGGTGGTGCCTCCTGCGCTGTGCGTGGTGTGGGGGGAGAGGTTCCCTGCCAGTCCGATGCCCCCGATGGCGTCGGGCCACTCTCGAACAGGCGCGTCCGCGAGGCCCGTCGAGGGGTACGCCGGGGCACGCGGCACGGCGAAGGGCCGCCGCTCCCCGGGGCGGGGGAGTGGCGGCCCTTTGGTCATGAGGGTGGTGCGGAGGCGCGCTTCGTGGCGGGGCGCGCTTCGTGCGGAGGTGCCGGTGGGTCGGAGGGGACGGTGCGTCAGAGGAGACGGACCGCGCCGCTCGGCGGGTCCCAGTCCAGCGTCTTCTCGACGACACCCGTACCGGAGTTCTGCGCGCCGATGAACTTGCCGCCGCCGGAGTAGATCCCCACGTGGTACGCGCTGCCCGCGCCGCCCCAGTAGAGGATGTCGCCGGGCTGGAGGTTGTCCAGGGAGACCTGGGTGCCGGCCGTCGACTGCGGCTGCGAGGTGCGCGGCAGGTCGACACCGGCCTGGCGGTACGCGGCCTGGACGAGGCTGGAGCAGTCCCACGAGTTCGGGCCGGTGGAGCCGAGGACGTACGCGTCGCCGACCTGGGCGCGCGCGAAGGCCAGGACGGCGGCGGCGGAACCGGACGCCTGCGTGGTGCCGTACGAGGCCGGGGTGGAGGAGCCGGCGGAGGAAGCGGCGAGCGTCGTCCGCTCCTCGGAGCGTGAGGCGCGCTCCTCGGCGGCCTTGGCGCGGGCGGCGGCCGCGGCCTTCTCCTTCGCCTCGGCCTTGCGGTCGGCCTCGGCCTTGGCCTTCTTGGCGACCTTCGCGGCGTGGGTCGCCGCGGCGTCCTGCTGGGCCCTCAGTTCGAGGTCGACCGCGACCTGCTGGGTGGCGGCGGCGGACTGCGCGACGCTGCCGGCGAGGCCGGAGGTGAGCGTGGGCATCTCGATGGTCTCGGTCACCGGCTCGGCGTTGGCCGGAGCGGCGGCACCAGCCAGCGCGATGGTGCTGAGGACGCCACCGGCAACTCCGGACCGGATCGCGGTTTTCGACGCGTTTCGGCGGGGCTTCCGGTGGCTGGGTATGTGAGCGGTGTGGGACATGAGGACAATCGCTATCAGGGCTTTCGGGTTCCCTTCAAGCAAAGTGTGTTGCGCCACAGTTACGTTCGGAATGGGTCAATCCGCTTACTGGAGACCTTTATTGACGCCGTAACGGGCATAACGGACACTCGTGATCATGGCTGTGATCAGAGGGTTTCGGTGAATCGCCCGGATTGCCCGCCACCTACCATCCGTTCGCTCTGATGGCCAAGCCCCACTTTTAGGACGGTTGAGCGGAGTGGCGCAGGTCACAGAATGGTGAACGCCGGTGCTCCCGGGCGCTCGTGAACGCGTGCACGTGATCCGCGTTCGTCCGCCTCCGCCCGCCCCCGTCCACCTCTGTCCCGTGACCTCCCCCGCGTGGGTGGCGCGCACCTCTATCACCCGTGCGCGTCCATCTCCAATTTGCTGCTCTCCGCATTGTCTTGATAGGGCCGCACGCCTCCGACCAGCGGTAACTCTCCGCATTGTTACCTCAGGTGATCGACCGACCGCTGCCCGTTCGAAGATCCAACGGCCCTCCGACACATGATCGATCGTCAGGTGGTGGAGATCACAAACTCGTTGTTGCACCCCGTGTCGCACGTCACAGAGTGGGAGGCATAGGATGCGGGGCAGTCCGGCTTGTGAACTGCCTCACATACGCGTGATCTTCGCGGGGGTGGCGAGACAGAAGCTCGGTTGAGGACCAACGGTCAGGGACGACTGGAAGGAGCGAGGAGCGTGAATGCCTACGCGCCAATCCTCGTGCTCGGCGCTCTCGGTGCCGCGTTTGCGATCTTCTCCGTGGTATCGGCCACGCTTATCGGCCCGAAAAGGTACAACCGGGCAAAACTCGAAGCGTACGAGTGCGGCATCGAGCCCACTCCCACGCCGGCCGGAGGTGGCCGCTTTCCCATCAAGTACTACCTGACGGCGATGCTCTTCATCATTTTCGACATCGAGGTCGTCTTCCTTTACCCCTGGGCCGTCACCTTCGACGCGCTCGGGCTTTTCGGGCTCGTGGAGATGTTGCTCTTCGTGCTCACCGTCTTCGTCGCCTACGCGTATGTGTGGCGGCGCGGCGGTCTGGAATGGGACTAAAGGCGCGGAGGGGCAACCAATGGGACTCGAAGAGAAGCTGCCGAGCGGATTTCTGCTGACCACCGTCGAGCAGGCCGCGGGCTGGGTGCGGAAGTCGTCCGTCTTTCCGGCGACCTTCGGCCTCGCCTGCTGTGCCATCGAGATGATGACGACGGGCGCCGGCCGGTACGACCTGGCCCGGTTCGGCATGGAGGTCTTCCGCGGCTCGCCGCGCCAGGCCGACCTGATGATCGTGGCAGGACGGGTGAGCCAGAAGATGGCGCCCGTCCTGAGGCAGGTCTACGACCAGATGCCGAATCCCAAGTGGGTCATCTCCATGGGGGTTTGCGCGTCGTCCGGCGGGATGTTCAACAACTACGCGATTGTCCAGGGCGTCGACCACGTCGTCCCTGTCGACATCTACCTGCCGGGCTGCCCGCCGCGTCCGGAAATGCTGATGGACGCCATCCTCAAACTCCACCAGAAGATCCAGGGCGGAAAGCTCGGGGTCAACGCGGAGGAGGCCGCCCGCGAGGCGGAGGAGGCGGCGCTCAAGGCGCTCCCGACGATCGAGATGAAGGGGCTGCTGCGGTGAGCGACGAGCAGCGATCCGGAAGTTCCCCGGACAACGAGCCGACCGACGCCCGGCCGGGCGACGAGGCCGGCAGCAGTGTGCCGTCCGCGCGTGACCGGGCCGCCGAGGTCATCGGCGTACGCAAGGGCATGTTCGGCACCGACACCGGCGGCGGTGACACCAGCGGCTACGGCGGCCTCGTCAGGACCGTGAGCCTGCCGGGCGCCGCGAGCCGCCCGTACGGCGGCCGCGACGGTGTCTTCGACGAGATCGCCGACGAACTCGAAGGCGCGCTGGAGGAGCAGGGACTGCTCCCGTCCAACGCCATCGAGAAGACGGTCGTCGACCGCGGTGAACTCACCTTCCACATCGCACGCGAGCACCTGGTCCAGGTCGCCCGGACCCTGCGCGACGACCCGGCGCTCCGCTTCGAGCTGTGTACGGGTGTGTCCGGCGTCCACTTCCTGGGCGACAAGGGCCGCGAGCTGCACGCCGTCTACCACCTGCGCTCACTGACGCACGGCCGGCTGATCCGCCTCGAAGTGTCCGCACCGGACGCCGACCCGCACGTGCCGTCCCTGGTCGAGGTCTATCCGACCAACGACTGGCACGAGCGCGAGACGTACGACTTCTTCGGCCTGATCTTCGACGGCCACCCCGCCCTCACCCGGATCATGATGCCGGACGACTGGCAGGGCTTCCCGCAGCGCAAGGACTACCCCCTCGGCGGCATCGCCGTCGAGTACAAGGGCGCCCAGATCCCGTCTCCGGACCAGCGGAGGTCGTACTCATGACCACCCCACACGCCACTCCCCGTGCCACCACCGAGGGCACCGTCTACACCGTCACCGGTGGTGACTGGGACGAGGTCGTCGAGACCGCGGCCAAGTCGGACGACGAGCGCATCATCGTCAACATGGGTCCCCAGCACCCGTCGACGCACGGTGTGCTCCGGCTGATCCTGGAGATCGAGGGCGAGACCGTCACCGAGGCCCGCTGCGGCATCGGCTATCTGCACACCGGTATCGAGAAGAACCTCGAATTCCGCAACTGGACGCAGGGCACCACCTTCGTCACGCGCATGGACTACCTGACGTCGTTCTTCAACGAGACGGCGTACTGCCGGGCCGTGGAGACGCTGCTGGGCATCGAGGACGACATCCCGGACCGGGCGAACATCATCCGCGTCCTGCTGATGGAGCTGAACCGGCTCTCGTCGCACCTCGTCTGTATCGCCACCGGCGGTATGGAGCTGGGCGCGACCACGATCATGATCTACGGATTCCGCGATCGTGAACTGATTCTCGACGCCTACGAGTTGATCACCGGCCTGCGGATGAACCACGCGTTCATCCGGCCCGGCGGCCTCGCCCAGGACCTTCCCCCGGGCGCCGTCGACCATCTGCGCGAACTGCTGAAGACCCTGCGCAAGAACCTGCCGGAGTACGACGCGCTCGCCACCGGCAACCCGATCTTCAAGGCCCGTATGCAGGACGTCGGCTATCTCGACCTGGCCGGCTGCATGGCGCTCGGCGCCACCGGACCGATCCTGCGCTCGGCCGGGCTGCCGCACGACCTGCGCAAGACCGACCCGTACTGCGGTTACGAGACGTACGACTTCGACATCCCGACCGCCGAGACCTGCGACGCCTACGGGCGCTTCCTCATCCGGCTGGAAGAGATGCGCCAGTCGCTGCGGATCGTCGAACAGTGCCTGGACCGCCTGGAGCCGGGCCCGGTCATGGTCGGCGACAAGAAGATCGCCTGGCCCGCGCAGCTCGCGCTCGGCCCGGACGGACTCGGCAACTCGCTCGACCACATCAAGAACATCATGGGCACGTCCATGGAGGCTCTGATCCATCACTTCAAGCTGGTGACGGAGGGCTTCCGGGTCCCGCCCGGCCAGGCGTACGCCGCCGTCGAGTCGCCCAAGGGCGAACTCGGCGTGCACGTCGTCTCCGACGGGGGCACGCGCCCCTACCGGGTCCACTTCCGCGACCCGTCGTTCACCAATCTCCAGTCCATGGCGGCCATGTGTGAGGGCGGCCAGGTCGCCGACGTCATCGTCGCCGTCGCGTCCATCGACCCCGTGATGGGAGGCGTCGACCGGTGACCACCACACCGAATTCCGAGGTCAGCCTCGGAATGCCCCAACTCCCCGCCCCCGACTACCCGGCCGATGTACGCGCCCGGCTGGAGACGGACGCGAAGGAGGTGATCGCCCGCTACCCCGACAGCCGCTCGGCCCTGCTGCCGCTGCTGCACCTCACCCAGTCCGAGGAGGGGTACGTCACCCGTACCGGCGTCCGGTTCTGCGCCGAGATGCTGGGGCTGACCACCGCCGAGGTGACCGCGGTCTCCACCTTCTACTCGATGTACCGGCGCAAGCCGTCCGGCGACTACCAGGTCGGCGTCTGCACCAACACGCTGTGCGCGGTGATGGGCGGCGACGCCATCTTCGACGAGCTGAAGCAGCACCTGGGCGTCGGCAACAACGAGACCACCGAGGACGGCAAGGTCACGCTGGAGCACATCGAGTGCAACGCGGCCTGCGACTTCGCGCCGGTGGTGATGGTCAACTGGGAGTTCTTCGACAACCAGACCGTCGAGTCGGCGAAGCAGCTCGTGGACGACCTCATGGCCGGCGAGCAGGTCACCCCGACCCGCGGCGCGCCCCTGTGCACGTACAAGGAGACCGCGCGGATCCTCGCGGGCTTCCCCGACGAGCGCCCCGGCGCCGTCGGCGCCACCGGTGGCGCGGGCCCCGCCTCGCTGATCGGCCTCAGGCTCGCCAAGGGCGAGGCCGTCCCGGGCCGTACACCCGGCCCGCGCGACGCGGCCCCGCGGGACACCCCGCCCCAGCCCGGTTCCGAGCACCTGAGCTCGCACGACGCGCCGCAGAAGACCGCGGCGTCCGACCCCGCGAACCCCACGGGCCCGGTAGCCGAGGAGGGGAAGTGATGACCACAGCACCCGAGATGAGCGACACCGGCCCGGAGAAGCTTCTCTCTCCGGTCCTGTCCGCGTTCTGGGACCAGCCCGACGCGTGGACGCTGGAGACGTACAAGCGTCACGAGGGGTACGAGGGGCTGCGCAAGGCGCTCGCCATGACGCCCGACGACCTCATCGCGTACGTGAAGGACTCCGGTCTGCGCGGCAGGGGCGGCGCGGGCTTCCCCACCGGTATGAAGTGGCAGTTCATTCCGCAGGGCGACGGCAAACCGCACTATCTCGTCGTCAACGCCGACGAGTCGGAGCCCGGCACCTGCAAGGACATCCCCCTTCTCTTCGCCAACCCGCACTCCCTCATCGAGGGAATGATCATCGCGTGCTACGCGATCCGCTCGCAGCACGCCTTCATCTATCTGCGCGGCGAGGTCGTGCCCGTACTGCGCAGGCTGCACGAGGCCGTACGTGAGGCCTACGAGGCGGGCTACCTCGGCAAGGACATCCTCGGCAGCGGGATCGACCTCGACATCACCGTGCACGCGGGGGCCGGCGCGTACATCTGCGGCGAGGAGACCGCGCTGCTGGACTCGCTGGAGGGACGGCGCGGACAGCCCCGTCTCCGCCCGCCGTTCCCGGCGGTCGCGGGTCTCTACGCGTGCCCCACTGTCGTGAACAACGTCGAATCCATCGCCTCGGTTCCCGCGATCCTCAACCGCGGCAAGGACTGGTTCAAGTCGATGGGCAGCGAGAAGTCCGCGGGCTTCACGCTCTACTCGCTCAGCGGGCACGTCACCAGCCCCGGCCAGTACGAGGCCCCGCTCGGCATCACCCTGCGCCAACTGCTCGACATGGGCGGCGGCATGCGCGAGGGCCACCGGCTCAAGTTCTGGACGCCGGGCGGCTCCTCCACCCCGATGTTCACCGACGAGCACCTGGACGTGCCCCTCGACTACGAGGGCGTCGGCGCCGCCGGATCCATGCTCGGCACCAAGGCGCTCCAGTGCTTCGACGAGACCACCTGCGTGGTGCGCGCCGTCACCCGCTGGACCGAGTTCTACGCCCACGAGTCCTGCGGCAAGTGCACCCCCTGCCGTGAAGGCACCTACTGGCTGGTCCAGTTGCTGCGCGACATCGAAGCCGGCAAGGGCGTCCCCTCGGACCTCGACAAGCTCAACGACATCGCCGACAACATCAACGGCAAGTCGTTCTGCGCCCTCGGGGACGGCGCCGCGGCACCGATCTTCTCCTCGCTCAAGTACTTCCGCGAGGAGTACGAGCAGCACATCACCGGCAAGGGCTGCCCCTTCGACCCGGCGAAGTCCACCCTGTGGGCCGACCGACACACGCACCTGGAGGTGAACGCATGACAGTCACCACGTCTGCCCCCTCCGGCGGCGGCGAGGCGGCGGTCCCGCCCGAAGATCTCGTCTCGCTGACGATCGACGGCATCGAGATCTCGGTCCCCAAGGGGACCTTGGTGATCCGCGCGGCCGAACTCCTCGGCATCGAGATCCCCCGCTTCTGCGACCACCCGCTCCTCGACCCGGCCGGCGCCTGCCGGCAGTGCATCGTCGAGGTCGAGGGCCAGCGCAAGCCGATGGCCTCCTGCACCATCACCTGCACCGACGGCATGGTCGTCAAGTCGCAGATCACCTCGCCGGTCGCCGAGAAGGCCCAGCGCGGTGTGATGGAGCTGCTGCTCATCAACCACCCGCTGGACTGCCCGGTCTGCGACAAGGGCGGTGAGTGTCCGCTGCAGAACCAGGCGATGAGCACCGGCCAGGCCGACACCCGGTTCGAGGGCAAGAAGCGGACCTTCGAGAAGCCCGTACCGATCTCCACCCAGGTGCTGCTCGACCGCGAGCGGTGCGTGCTCTGCGCGCGCTGCACCCGCTTCTCCAACCAGGTCGCGGGCGACCCGGTGATCGAGTTCCTGGAGCGCGGCGCGCTCCAGCAGGTCGGCATCGGCGTGGGCGACCCCTTCGAGTCGTACTTCTCCGGCAACACCATCCAGATCTGCCCGGTCGGCGCGCTGACCTCGGCGGCGTACCGCTTCCGCTCCCGCCCGTTCGACCTGGTCTCCTCGCCGAGCGTGTGCGAGCACTGCTCGGGCGGCTGCGCCACCCGCACCGACCACCGGCGCGGCAAGGTCATGCGGCGCATGGCCGCCGACGACCCCGAGGTCAACGAGGAGTGGATCTGCGACAAGGGGCGGTTCGGCTTCCGCTACGCGCAGCGGCCCGACCGGCTCACCACGCCTCTCGTACGGGGCGCGGACGGCGAGCTGGCACCGGCGAGCTGGCCGGAGGCGCTTGAGGCCGCCGCGAACGGTCTCGCCGCCGCGCGCGGCCGGGCCGCCGTCCTGGCCGGCGGCCGGCTGACGGTCGAGGACTCCTACGCGTACGCCAAGTTCGCCCGCGTCGCGCTCGACACCAACGACATCGACTTCCGCGCGCGCGTGCACAGCGCCGAGGAGGCCGAGTTCCTCGCCGCCCATGTCGCCGGCCACGGCCTCGACCTGGACGGCAAGGGGATCACCAACACGACGCTGGAGAAGGCTCCAGCCGTCCTGCTCGTCGGGTTCGAGTCCGAGGAGGAGGCGCCCGGCGTCTTCCTGAGGATGCGCAAGGCCCACCGCAAGCACGGCCAGCGCAGCTTCTCCCTCGCCACGCACGCCACCCCCGGTCTGACGAAGGCGGGCGGCACACTGCTGCCCGCCGCGCCCGGCACCGAGACCGAATGGCTCGACGCGCTCGCCTCGCGGACCGGCCTCGAAGGCGCGGGCACCCGCGCCGCCGACGCCCTGCGCGAGAGCGGCGCGGTGATCGTCGTCGGCGAACGGCTCGCCGCCGTTCCCGGCGGGCTCACCGCCGCCGCCAGGGCCGCCACCGCGACCGGCGCGAAGCTTGTCTGGGTCCCGCGCAGGGCCGGCGAGCGCGGCGCGATCGAGGCCGGCGCGCTGGCGACACTGCTGCCCGGCGGCCGGCCCGCCACGGACCTGCGGGCCCGTGAGGAGACCGCCGAGGTCTGGCGCGTACGCGAACTGCCGCACCGCCGAGGCCGGGACACCGGCGAGATCGTCGAGGCCGCCGCGACCGGCGAACTCGGCGCGCTGGTCGTCGCGGGCGTCGAGGTCGCCGACCTGCCGGACCCGGCACGCGCGCGTGAGGCGCTCGCGGCCGTCGGCTTCCTGGTCTCGCTGGAGCTGCGCCCCAGCGAGGTCACCGACCACGCCGACGTCGTCTTCCCGGTCGCCGCCGTCGCCGAGAAGGCCGGCACCTTCCTCAACTGGGAGGGCAGGGCCCGTATGTTCGACGCGGCGCTCAAGCCCGAGCAGATGACGCGCAGGCTGGCCACGGACGACGCGCGGGTGCTGCACATGCTCGCCGACGCCATGGACGTACCGCTGGCGCTGCCCGACCTGAAGTCCGTACGCCGCGAACTGGACCGGTTCGGCAACTGGGACGGCGCTCGCGCCGTACCGCCCGTCGAGTCCTCGCGTCCGCTGCCCCGTCCGGGCGCGGGCGAGGCGGTCCTCGCCGGTCACCGGCTGCTGCTCGACCAGGGCCGGCTCCAGGACGGCGACGAGGCCCTGGCGGGCACCCGCCACGCGGCCGTCGCCCGGCTCTCCGCCACCACGGCGGCCGAGACCGGCGTCAAGGACGGCGACGTCCTGGCCGTCACCGGGCCCGCCGGCACGGTCGAACTGCCGCTCAGCGTCACCGAGATGCCCGACAAGGTCGTCTGGCTGCCGCTGAACTCGACCGGCGGCGGTGTCCTCGCGGACACCGGCTCCCGGCCGGGCACGCTGGTCCGGATCGGCCCCGCCGAGGCGCACGCCCCGGCCGGCGCCCCGGAGTCCGACGCACCGGAGGTGCGCGCATGACCGCCCTCGACCGACTCGGCGCGGCTCCCGCGCAGAGCGTCCTCGCCGCCGAGGACCTCTCGATGTTCGGCACCGACCCCTGGTGGCTGGTGGCCTTCAAGGCCGTCTTCTGCTTCGCGTTCCTGATGGTGACCGTGCTGGTCGCCATCGTCTGGGAGCGCAAGGTCGTCGCCTGGATGCAGCTGCGCATCGGCCCCAACCGGCACGGCCCCTGGGGCATGCTCCAGTCGCTCGCCGACGGCATCAAGCTGATGCTGAAGGAAGACGTCGTCGTCAAGCGGGCCGACAAGGTCGTCTACATCCTGGCGCCGATCATCGCGGCGGTGCCCGCCTTCATGGCGATCGCCGTGATCCCCTTCGGCCCGGCCGGCAACGAGGTCTCGATCTTCGGCCACCGCACCACGATGCAGCTGACCGACCTGCCGATCGCGATGCTCTACATCCTCGCGGTCGCCTCGGTCGGCATCTACGGCATCGTCCTCGCCGGCTGGTCGTCCGGATCGACGTACCCGCTGCTCGGCGGTCTGCGCTCGTGCGCGCAGATGATCTCGTACGAGATCGCCATGGGCGCCGCCTTCGCCTCGGTGTTCCTCTACTCCGGGTCGATGTCGACCTCGGCGATCGTCGAGGCGCAGGCCGACCGGTGGTACATCATCCTGCTGCCGGTCTCCTTCATCATCTACATCGTCACGATGGTCGGCGAGACCAACCGCGCGCCGTTCGACATGCCCGAGTCCGAGGGCGACCTGGTCGGCGGCTTCAACACCGAGTACTCGTCGATCAAGTTCGCGCTGTTCATGCTGGCCGAGTACGTCAACATGGTGACCGTCTCCGCCGTGGCCACCACGCTCTTCCTGGGCGGCTGGCGGGCCCCGTGGCCCATCTCCACGTTCTGGGAGGGCGCGAACCACGGCTGGTGGCCGATGCTCTGGTTCATCGTCAAGGTCCAGCTGCTGCTGTTCTTCTTCATCTGGCTGCGCGGCACGCTCCCACGCGTGCGCTACGACCAGTTGATGAAGCTCGGCTGGAAGGTCCTGATCCCGGTCTCGGTCGTCTGGCTGATGCTGGTGGCGACCGTGCGCGCCCTGCGGAACGAGAACTACGACTTCCAGGACATCGTCCTGTACGTCGCCGGGGCCGTCATCGCGATCCTGCTGCTCTCCTTCGTCGCCGACATCTTCCGCGACAAGAAGGACAAGGCCGCGGCCGCGGCCGAACCACCACCGCCGCCGTTCGACCCGATGGCCGGTGGCTACCCGGTGCCTCCGCTGCCGGGGCAGACCCTGCCGCCCGTACCGCGCCGACGCTCACGCGGTGAGCGCGAACTGGTTGTCAGTGGCGGAGTCAATACTGAGAGTGACGCGAGTGACGGAAAGGAGGCTGACGGTGCCTGACAACGCTTCCAAAGGTTCGAAGGGGGACGACCCCGGCGCGCGCCGGCTGAATCCGGTCGCCGGCTTCGGCGTGACCTTCAAGGCCATGTTCAAGAAGCGGCTGACCGAGCAGTATCCGGAGACGGAGAAGGTGACGGCGCCGCGCTTCCACGGCCGCCATCAGCTGAACCGTCATCCGGACGGCCTGGAGAAGTGCATCGGCTGCGAGCTGTGCGCCTGGGCCTGCCCGGCGGACGCGATCTATGTCGAGGGCGCGGACAACACCGAGGAGGAGCGCTACTCCCCGGGCGAGCGTTACGGCCGCGTCTACCAGATCAACTACGCCCGCTGCATCCTGTGCGGACTGTGCATCGAGGCGTGCCCCACGCGGGCGCTCACGATGACCAACGAGTTCGAGCTGGCCGACAGTTCGCGCGAGAGCCTCATCTACACCAAGGAGCAGCTCCTCGCCGGCCTGCAGGAGGGCATGGTCGAGTCCCCGCACTCGATCTTCCCCGGCACGGACGAACAGGACTACTACCGGGGCCTGGTGACCGAGGCCGCTCCCGGCACGGTCAAGCAGGTCGCGTACACCAAGGGCGAGGTTCCGCAGGAGAGCGCCTCCACCTTCGGCGAGGACGAACCGGCCTCGAAGAAGGTGATCGGCGGATGAACACGCTCGCCGCTTCCCTCACCTCGACCGGCGAGGCCGTCCAGTTCTGGATTCTCGGCACGATCGCCGTGATCGGCGCGCTCTGCACGATCCTGATGAGGCGGGCCGTGCACAGCGCGCTCTGCCTCGCCGGGACCATGATCATCCTGGCGGTCTTCTACCTGGCCAACGGGGCGTACTTCCTGGGCATCGTGCAGATCGTCGTCTACACCGGCGCGATCATGATGCTGTTCCTCTTCGTGGTCATGCTCGTCGGCGTCACCGCCGCCGACTCCCTCACGGAGACGATCAAGGGCCAGCGCTGGTGGGCCGCCGCCTGCGGGCTCGGCTTCGGTGTCCTGCTGATCGCCGGCATCGGCAACGCGTCGCTGACGACCTTCACCGGACTCGGTGTCGCCAACGCCGGAGGCAACGTCGAGGGCCTGGCCGCCCTGATCTTCACCAAGTACGTGTTCGCCTTCGAGATCACCGGCGCCCTGCTGATCACGGCCTCGGTCGGCGCGATGGTGCTCACGCACCGCGAGCGCACCGAAAGGGCCCTGACCCAGCGGGAGATGTCCGAGCAGCGCATCCGCAGCAAGCACCTGCCGCCGCTGCCCGCGCCCGGCGTCTACGCCCGGCACAACGCGGTGGACATCGCCGGTCTGCTGCCCGACGGCACCGCCTCGGAGCTGACGGTCAACAAGACGCTGAAGGACCGAGGCCAGATCCGGGACGTCTCCGGTGAGGCCATCGCCGACCTGAAGGCGCTGGAACAGCGCTCGTCGGAGCGCCTCGGCCGCGACGAGCGCCGGGACCGCGAGGACCGCGAGGAGGGCGTCACCAAATGAATCCGGTCAACTACCTCTATCTCGCCGCCCTGTTGTTCACCATCGGTGCGGCCGGAGTGCTGATCCGGCGCAATGCGATCGTCGTCTTCATGTGCGTCGAGCTGATGCTCAACGCGTGCAACCTCGCGTTCGTCGCCTTCTCCCGGATGCACGGCAATCTGGACGGCCAGATCATCGCCTTCTTCACGATGGTCGTGGCAGCGGCGGAAGTCGTCGTCGGGCTCGCGATCATCGTGTCGCTGTTCCGTTCGCGCCACTCGGCCTCGGTCGACGACGCCAGCCTGATGAAGCTCTGAGGGGTCGCTGAATCGTGGAGAATCTGATTGCGCTGCTCATCGCGGCGCCCCTGCTCGGAGCAGGTCTTCTGCTGTGCGGCGGGCGGCGTTTCGACCGGGTGGGCCACATCCTCGGCACGCTGCTGGCGGCTGCCTCCTTCGTGATCGGCGTCGTGCTGTTCGCGGACATGCTGGGCAAGGGCGGCGAGGAACGCGCCCTGCACCAGCACCTGTTCAGCTGGGTTCCCGTCGAGAGCTTCCAGGCGGACATCGCCTTCCAGCTCGACCAGCTGTCCATGACGTTCGTGCTGCTGATCACCGGCGTCGGCACCCTGATCCACATCTACTCCATCGGGTACATGGAGCACGACGAGCGGCGCCGCCGCTTCTTCGGCTATCTGAACCTGTTCCTCGCCGCGATGCTGCTGCTGGTCCTCGCGGACAACTACCTCCTGCTGTACTTCGGCTGGGAGGGCGTCGGCCTCGCGTCGTACCTGCTCATCGGCTTCTGGCAGCACAAGCCCAGCGCGGCCACGGCGGCCAAGAAGGCGTTCCTGGTCAACCGCGTCGGCGACATGGGTCTGTCGATCGCGATCATGCTGATGTTCACCACCTTCGGCACGTTCGCCTTCGGGCCCGTCCTGGAGTCCACCGGTGAGGCGAGCGGCGGCACGATCACCGGCATCGGCCTGATGCTGCTGCTCGCCGCTTGCGGCAAGTCGGCGCAGGTGCCGCTCCAGTCCTGGCTCGGCGACGCGATGGAGGGCCCGACCCCGGTCTCGGCCCTGATCCACGCGGCGACGATGGTGACGGCGGGCGTGTATCTGATCACCCGGTCCGGCGCGATCTTCAACGCCTCGCCGGACGCCCAGCTGGTGGTCGTGATCGTCGGAGCGGTCACGCTCCTCTTCGGTGCGATCGTCGGTTGCGCGAAGGACGACATCAAGAAGGCCCTCGCGGGCTCGACGATGTCCCAGATCGGCTACATGATCCTGGCCGCGGGCCTCGGCCCCATCGGCTACGTCTTCGCGATCATGCACCTGGTGACGCACGGCTTCTTCAAGGCGGGGCTGTTCCTCGGCGCCGGCTCGGTCATGCACGGCATGAACGACGAGGTGGACATGCGGAAGTACGGGGGCCTGCGCAAGTACATGCCGGTCACCTTCGTCACCTTCGGACTCGGCTATCTCGCGATCATCGGCTTCCCGGGTCTCTCCGGCTTCTGGTCGAAGGACAAGATCATCGAGGCGGCGTTCGCCAAGGGAGGCACCGAGGGCTGGATCCTCGGCGCCGTCACCCTGCTGGGCGCGGCCCTCACGGCGTACTACATGACGCGCGTGATGCTGATGACCTTCTTCGGCGAGAAGCGCTGGCAGCCGGACGCGGCCGGCAACGAGCCGAAGCCGCACGAGTCGCCCAAGTCGATGACGATCCCGATGATCGTCCTCGCCTTCGGCTCGGTCTTCGCGGGCGGTCTCTTCTCGATCGACGAGTCGTTCGTGAAGTGGCTGGAGCCGGTCACCCAGTTCGAGCACGGCCACCCGCCGATCAGCGCGGCGGCCGTCACCACCTGCACGGTCGTGGTGCTGCTCATCGGCGTCGGTGTCGCGTATCTCCAGTACGGCCGCAAGCCGGTGCCGGTCACCGCGCCGCGCGGTTCGCTGGTCACCCGCGCCGCCCGCCGCGACCTTCTCCAGGACGACTTCAACCATGTGGTCCTGGTCCGCGGCGGCGAGCACCTCACCCGCTCGCTCGTGTACGTCGACCACACCCTGGTCGACGGTGTCGTCAACGGCACCGCGGCGTCGTTCGGCGGGCTCTCCGGCCGACTGCGCAAGCTGCAGAACGGCTACGCCCGCTCCTACGCGGTCTCGATGTTCGGAGGTACGGCAGTGCTCATCGCCGCGACCCTGCTGATGAGGGCGGTGTAATCAGATGTCGTTCCCCCTTCTGACGGCGACGGCGGCCGTCCCGGCGATCGGCGCGATCGTCACGGCGGCCGTCCCGGCCGCCCGGCGCACGGCGGCCAAGTGGATCGCGCTGGCCTTCTCGCTCGCCACGCTCGTACTGGCGGCGATCGCGCTGGTCCGCTTCGAACCCGGTGGCGACCGCTACCAGCTGACGGAGTCCCACGCCTGGATCTCCGACTTCGGGGTCAGATACGAACTGGGCGTGGACGGCATCGGTGTGGCGCTGATGGCGCTCACCGCCCTGCTGATCCCCTTCGTCATCGCCGCGGGCTGGCACGACGCCGACCCGGTCGAGACGAAGAGCTCCCGCTGGCGGCCGACGCAGGGCTTCTTCGCCCTGATCCTGATGGTCGAGGCGATGGTGATCCTCTCCTTCGAGGCCACCGACGTCTTCCTCTTCTACATCCTGTTCGAAGCCATGCTCATCCCGGTGTACTTCCTCATCGGCGGCTTCGGGGACCGGGCCCACGCGGGCGGCGACGAGGCCGGAGCCACCCAGCGGTCGTACGCGGCCGTGAAGTTCCTCCTCTACAACCTGGCCGGCGGCCTGATCATGCTGGCCGCCGTCATCGGTCTGTTCACGCAGACGGGGACGTTCTCGCTGGCCGAGATCGCCGAGGCCAGGGCCAACGGCACGCTGGACATGTCGACGGGCATGGAGAGGTGGCTCTTCCTGGGCTTCTTCCTCGCCTTCGCCATCAAGGCGCCGCTGTGGCCGGTGCACACCTGGCTGCCCAACGCCATGGGCGAGGCCACCGCGCCCGTCGCCGTCCTGATCACCGCGGTGGTCGACAAGGTCGGCACGTTCGCGATGCTGCGCTTCTGCCTCCAGCTCTTCCCGGAGGCGTCCAAGTGGGCCACCCCCGTGGTGCTGGTGCTGGCGCTGATCAGCATCATCTACGGGGCGCTGCTCGCGGTCGGCCAGCGTGACATCAAGCGGCTCATCGCCTACGCGTCGATCTCGCACTTCGGCTTCATCATCATGGGCATCTTCGCGATGACCAGCCAGGGCCAGTCGGGCGCGACGCTCTACATGATCAACCACGGAATCTCGACGGCGGCGCTGCTGCTGGTCGCGGGCTTCCTGATCTCGCGGCGCGGTTCGCGGCTCATCTCGGACTACGGCGGGGTGCAGAAGGTCGCGCCGGTCCTGGCCGGCACCTTCCTGATCGGTGGTCTGGCGACCCTCTCGCTACCGGGGCTCGCCCCGTTCGTGAGTGAATTCCTGGTCCTGGTCGGCACGTTCAGCCGATATCCGGTGATCGGTATCATCGCCACCATCGGTATCGTGCTCGCCGCGCTCTACGTCCTGGTCCTCTACCAGCGCACGATGACGGGCCCGGTGAACGAGTCGGTCCGCCACATGCCGGACCTGAAGCTCCGTGAGCTGGCGGTCGTCACCCCGCTGATCGCGCTCCTTCTCTTCCTGGGCGTCTACCCGAAGCCGCTGACCGACATCGTGAACCCGGCGGTGGAGCACACCATGAGCGACGTCCACAAGACCGATCCCAAGCCCGAGGTGGAGGCAGCCCCGTGAGTGCGACAGCTGTCCACAGCCTGTGGACAACGACGGCGGCCCAGGGGATCGACAAGATCCAGGCCCCCAAGATCGAATACGCGCAACTGGCTCCGGTGCTGATCGTGCTGGGCGCCGCGGTCGTCGGCATCCTCCTTGAGGCCTTCGTCCCCCGGAAGGGGCGCTACTACGCGCAGCTCTTCCTCTCGGTCGTCGCCCTGGCCGCCGCGTTCGCCGCGGTGGTCGCCCTGGCGGCGGGCGGCTACGGCAGCACCAAGGCACACCTCGCGGCCATGGGCGCGATCGCGGTGGACGGCCCCGCGCTGTTCCTCCAGGGCGTCATCCTCCTGACGTCGGTCGTCGCCGTGTTCACCTTCGCCGAGCGCAGGCTCGACCCGGAGAGCCACGGCACCCGCATCGACTCGTTCGCCGCCCAGGGCGCCTCGGTGCCCGGCAGCGAGAGCGAGAAGGCGGCCGTCAAGGCCGGGTTCACCACCACCGAGGTCTTCCCGATCATGCTGTTCGCGGTGGCGGGCATGCTCGTCTTCCCCGCCGCCAACGACCTGCTGACGCTCTTCATCGCGCTGGAGGTCTTCTCCCTCCCGCTCTACCTCCTCTGCGCCCTGGCCCGCCGCAAGCGGCTCATGTCGCAGGAGGCCGCGGTGAAGTACTTCCTCCTCGGCGCCTTCTCGTCCGCGTTCCTGCTCTTCGGCATCGCGCTGCTGTACGGCTACGCGGGCTCGGTGACGTACGCGCGCATCGCCGCCGTCGTCGACGGCTCGGTCGCCACCGTGGACCCGGTCCTCGCGGACACCATGGGCAACGACGCGCTGCTGCTCATCGGCGCCGCGATGATCCTCATGGGCCTGCTCTTCAAGGTCGGCGCGGTGCCGTTCCACATGTGGACCCCGGACGTCTACCAGGGCGCGCCCACACCGGTCACCGGCTTCATGGCCGCCGCGACGAAGGTGGCCGCGTTCGGCGCGCTGCTGCGGCTGCTCTACGTCGTCCTGCCGGGCCTGCGCTGGGACTACCGGCCGGTGATGTTCGGTGTCGCGATCGTCACGATGCTGTTCGGCGCGATCGTCGCCATCACCCAGACGGACATCAAGCGCCTCCTGGCGTACTCGTCGATCGCGCACGCGGGCTTCATCCTGGCCGGTGTCATCGCGATGAACGACGAGGGCATCTCCTCCGTCCTCTTCTATCTGGCGGCGTACTCCTTCGTCACGGTCGGCGCGTTCGCCGTCGTCACGCTGGTGCGCGACGCGGGCGGCGAGGCCACGCACCTGTCCAAGTGGGCGGGACTCGGCCGGCGTTCGCCCCTGGTGGCCGCGGTCTTCGCGGTCTTCCTGCTCGCCTTCGCCGGCATTCCGCTGACGTCGGGCTTCTCCGGCAAGTTCGCCGTCTTCAAGGCGGCGGCGGACGGCGGGGCCGGGGCGCTGGTCGTGGTCGGTGTGATCTCGTCGGCGATCGCCGCGTTCTTCTACATCCGGGTCATCGTGCTGATGTTCTTCAGCGAGCCGAAGGCGGACGGCCCCACGGTCGCCGTGCCCTCGCCGCTGACGATGGCCACGATCGGGGTGGGCGTCGCGGTCACGCTGGTACTGGGCCTCGCGCCCCAGTACTTCCTGGACCTGGCGAGCCAGGCGGGCGTCTTCGTCCGGTAGCCCGTACACCCGAACGCTCCGCGTAGGGCCCCACCGACGCCGGTGGGGCCCCTGCGGCGTTCGCGGCCGTGTGCTCAGGAGTCCGGGAGCGCCTGGTCCGGAGGTGCCTTCGGGAGGCCGAGTGCGCCGTCCACACAGCCGGCCATCCAGACGTCATTCGTCTCCACGCCGTCCGTCTCCGCGTGCTCCCCGCACTCGGACTGGGCGGCCCCCGTGTCGGAGGCGTCGGCGCCGCCCAGATGGCCGCGCGGGCCCTCGTCCCGGCCGAAGGCGTAACCCTCCGCGTAGCCGGGCCGCTCGCCGCGGCCCCGGAGGGCGAGGGCCGTCAGCACGACGAGCAGCAGTACGCCCAGCAGGAGGAGCGGTCGCCGGAGCGGTCGCGCCGTGCTCATCCCGCGACGATCCGGCCGGTCACCTCGCCGAGTCCGACGCGGGTGCCGTCCGGGCCCGGCGCCCAGGCTGTCAGGGTGATCTCGTCGCCGTCCTCCAGGAACGTCCGCTTGCCGTCGGGCAGTTCGAGGGGCTCCGTGCCGTTCCAGGTGAGTTCGAGGAGGGAGCCGCGCTCCTCGCGCCGGCTGCCGCTGACCGTGCCCGAGCCGTACAGGTCGCCCGTACGGAGCGAGGCGCCGTTGACCGTCATATGGGTCAGCTGCTGCGCCGCCGTCCAGTACATCGTGGAGAACGGCGGTTCGGAGATCACCTGTCCGTTGAGGGACACGGAGATCCGCAGGTCGAAACCGCCCGGCTCCTCGTCGTCCGCGTCGTCCAGATAGGGGAGCAGGCCGTCGGTACGGGTCGGGGGCGCCACGCGGGCCGCGTCCAGGGCCTCCAGCGGGGTCACCCAGGCGGCGACGGAGGTGGCGAAGGACTTGCCGAGGAACGGGCCGAGCGGAACGTACTCCCACGCCTGGATGTCCCGCGCCGACCAGTCGTTGAGCAGGGAGAGGCCGAAGACATGGTCACGGAAGGACGCCAGCTCCACCGGGCTGCCCTGCCGCGAGGGCGTGCCGACGACGAAGCCGACCTCCGCCTCGATGTCGAGCTTGACGGAGGGCCCGAAGACGGGCGCCGGGTCGGCGGGCCCCTTGCGCTGCCCGGACGGGCGCGTCACGTCCGTACCCGAGACCACGACCGTGCCCGCCCTGCCGTGGTAACCGATCGGCAGATGCTTCCAGTTCGGGGTCAGCGCGTCACCGTCGGGGCGGAAGATCCGGCCCACGTTGGTGGCGTGGTGCTCGCTCGCGTAGAAGTCGACATAGTCGGCGACCTCGTACGGCAGATGCATCGTGACCGAGCCGAGCGGGTGCAGCAGGGGCTCTATGTCCGGGCGGTGGGCGGGCACCGTGACCCAGGCGGTGAGCGCCCGGCGGACATCGCGCCAGGCCGTGCGCCCCGCGGCCATCAGCGGGTTGAGCGTGGGCCGGTCCAGCAGCACCGCGTACGGGGAGCCCAGCGCGTGCGCGGCGGCTCCCGCGTCGAGCACATGGCCGCCGACACGGACCCCGAGCCGACGGCGCTCGGGCTCGTCGGCCGTGGTGAAGACGCCGTACGGGAGGTTGTGCGGACCGAAGGGGTCACCCTCGGCCAGTTCGAGCGGGCTCTGCTCGGGCATCGGTGCTGCCTCGCTTTCCGGATCGATGCTGGACACGTTACGTCGGTGTTGCCCAGCCGCGGCAGTGGTGAAAAGCGCGCAATGACCGAAAGGGCCTGAGTGTGGTGGGGTGTTGGGGCACCGTACCGGCGGTAGCCCGAACGGGCAGGGGGTGCGGACAAATGGGTTCAGTTCGGGTCGTATTTACTGATCACGAACATACGGGTGGAGCCGGGAAGGCGCCCATGGTGATCGAAACTCGACCGGATACGCTGACTTGAATGACAGCAGCGACACATCGACAATCCATGTGATCGTCAGCAGACAGGAGTACCCCTCGTGACCGTCGTCGGGCCGTTCGGGCTGAGCGTGCGGGACCCGGCTCTTGAAGCCGATGTCCTGGCGGGATTGTCGGCCGTGGAGGCGGGTCTCCTCGAAGCCACCAAGAGCGAGGTCCCTTTCATCACGGAAGCGGCGCAGCACCTGGTGCGCGCCGGTGGCAAGCGGTTCCGGCCGCTGGTCGTGATGCTGGCGGCCCAGTTCGGTGACCCGTACGCCCCGGGGATCGTCCCGGCGGCCGTGGTCGTCGAGCTGACCCACCTGGCGACGCTCTACCACGACGACGTGATGGACGAGGCGGACGTACGCCGGGGCGTGGACAGCGCCAACAGCCGCTGGGGCAACTCCGTCGCGGTCCTCACCGGCGACTTCCTCTTCGCGCGGGCCTCGCACATCCTGGCGGACCTCGGCCCCGAGGCCGTACGGATCCAGGCCGAGGCGTTCGAGCGGCTGGTGACGGGTCAGATCCTGGAGACGGCCGGACCGCGCGACGGGCGCGACCCGGTCGGCCACTACCTCGACGTGCTCGCCGGCAAGACCGGCGCGCTGTTCGCCGTCTCCGGCCGCTTCGGCGCGCTGACGTCCGGCGCGGACGAGACGGTCATCGACATCCTCACGCAGTACGGCGAGCGGCTCGGCGTGGCCTTCCAGCTCGCCGACGACGTCCTGGACATCGCCAGCGACTCCCACGAGTCCGGCAAGACCCCCGGCACCGACCTCCGCGAGGGCATCCCCACGCTGCCGGTGCTGCTGCTGCGCGCCCAGGCGCAGGCGCACGGCCGCCCGGAGGACATCGAGCTGGTCGAGCTGCTGGACGGCGACCTGACGGACGACGCCCGGCACGGGGAGGCGCTGCGCAGGCTGCGCGCCCACCCGGCGCTGGAGCAGGCGCGGCGGGACACCGTCCGGTACGCCGAGGAGGCACGGGCGGCGCTGTCGCCGCTGCCGGAGTGCTACGCGAAGTCCGCGCTGCTGGAGCTGTGCGACGCGGTGGTCCACCGGGCGGGCTGAGTCCGCCCGTTGAGGTCCTGTCACGGTCCTGTCGACGTCCCGTCGATGGCCCGTCGGCGTCCCCTCGTTGACCCGTCGATGCTCCGTCCACGTTCCGTCGACGCGCTGTCGCCGCCCGGCCGACGCCCGTTCGCGCCCTGCCACGTCGTCCCCGACACCGGATTCCCCCGTCCCCTACTGGATGGGGGAGTTGGCGGCGGTGGCTGTCATCCCAGAGCAGTACGCGAGGTTGCCTCTGCGGGTTGACGCTTCCGATTAGCCGATTTGGTCTTATGGAGAGCACCACCCCGGACCAATTCGAGTGAGAATGGCGGCAAGGGGTGGACGAGTGCAAGGGACGGAAGCCGCCGACCACGGAGGTAGGGCACACATGGCACCGAACGACAGCGCACAGATCACCGGCGAGACCGGCGAGACCGGGGATGTTCCGGCGGGCCGTCGCAGAGCGGCGCGCTATGTCGTCCCGGTCGCGGTCGCCGGAATCGCGGCGGCCACCATCGGCCTCGTCCCGGCGCTCGCCGCGTCGGGTGATCCGGACCTGCCGAAGATCAGCGCGGAACAGCTGATCGAGAAGATCGCCGCGTCCGACACCGAACAGCTGTCCGGCACGGTCAAGATCACCACGGACCTGGGCATCCCGTCGCTGGGGAGCCTCGGCGGTCTCGGTGGCTCCGCCGCCGGAGCGCTCGCGCCGAAGGGCGGAGCCGACGGCGGCGGTTCGGCCGCGGAGCCGACCGGCCGGCTGATGGAGCTGGCCACCGGCGAGCACACGCTGCGCGTCGCCGCCGACGGACCCGACAAGCAGCGCGTGTCGATCCTCGACAGCGCCGCCGAGTACAGCCTGATCCGCAACGGCGACGAGGTGTGGGCGTACGACAGCGCCTCCAACGAGGCGTACCACGCCACGTCTCCGGCCGACGCCGCCAAGGGTTCTGACAAGGGCTCGGAGAAGGGCTCGGAGAACGGCGAGAAGGGCAAGGACCAGGCCGCGCCGAAGGGCCTGCCCGCCACGCCCCAGGACTTCGCCGAGGAGGCACTGAAGGCCGCGGGCGACACCACCTCGGTGACCGTCGACGGCACGGCGCGGATCGCGGGCCGTGACGCCTACCAGCTGCTCATCAAGCCCAAGCAGGACGGCTCGACGATCGGCTCAATCAAGGTGGCGGTCGACTCCGAGACCGGTACGCCGCTGAAGTTCACGCTCCAGCCGAGCGGCGGCGGCAAGGCCGCGATCGATGTCGGCTTCACCAAGGTCGACTTCTCGAAGCCGTCCGCGTCCACCTTCGACTTCTCGCCCCCCAAGGGCGCGAAGGTGACGGAGGCCGACGAGTCGAAGGCCGCGGGCAAGGACCAGGCCCACAAGGCGCCCAAGGACGCCAAGGACCTCGGGACGGAGCCGAACGTCATCGGCGAGGGCTGGACCACCGTGGTCCAGCTCGACACCGGCGGCAAGGGACCGGGCGCCGTGTCGAAGGACATGCCGGCCCAGGCGGAGGAGTTCATGAACGCCCTGGGCGACAAGGTCGACGGGAAGTTCGGTTCGGGCACGGTCTTCAAGACGCGCCTGGTGAACGCCCTGATGACGGACGACGGCAAGGTCTTCGTCGGCGCGGTCACCAAGGACGCGCTGGTGAAGGCGGCCAACGAGGCGAAGTAGCGCGAAGCACCACGCACAGGTGGCCCGCCCCGTCGTACGCTCCGTACGGCGGGGCGGACCGCTGTCCGCCGTCCGCTGTTCACTGTTCGCGGCTGAGCACCTGGGGCACGGGGCGGGAGAAGGGATGGGCGCGGGATGACCGTCGTCATAGAGACACGCGGGCTCACCAAGCGCTACCGGGGCGGGCAGCTCGCGGTCGACCGTCTCGACCTCGCCGTACCGGCCGGCAGCGTCTTCGGCTTCCTCGGCCCCAACGGCTCCGGCAAGACCACCACCATCCGCATGCTGATGGGCCTCATAGAACCGACCGCGGGCACCGCGTCGGTCCTCGGCCGCGCCATGCCGCGCGCCGCCGGAGCCGTACTGCCGCAGGTGGGCGCGCTGATCGAAGGCCCGGCGCTGTACGGGTACTTGAACGGCCGCGACAATCTCCTGCGGTACGACTCCGCCGACCCGACCGCCGATCCGCGCACCCGGCGGGCCCGGGTGGCCCAGGCGCTGGAGCGCGTCGGGCTCACGGCGGCGGGCGGCAAGAAGGCGAAGGCGTACTCGCTCGGTATGAAGCAGCGGCTCGCGCTCGCCGCCGCGCTGCTCCAGCCGCGAAAGCTCCTGGTGCTCGACGAGCCGACGAACGGCCTCGACCCGCAGGGCATGCGCGAGATCAGGGCGCTCGTGCGCGAGCTGGCGCGGGAGGGCACGACGGTCTTCCTCTCCTCGCATCTGCTGGACGAGATCGAGCAGGTCTGCACGCACGCCGCCGTGATGGCGCGCGGGCGGCTGCTGACCCAGGGCACGGTCCCCGAGCTGGCGGCGGGCACCCGGGGGCGGCTGGCGGTCACGACGCCCGATCCGGGGGACGCGGCGCGGGTGCTGAAGGAGTTGGGGGTCACCGATGTGACGGTGGCCGGGGACCGGGTGAGCGGGGAGCTGCCGGTGTCCGGCGAGGGGGCGCCGGCCGAGCCTGCCGACATCAACGCGGGGCTCGTACGGGCGGGGGTGCGCGTGCGGGCCTTCGGGGTCGAACGGGCTTCGCTGGAGGACGCGTTCGTGGCGCTGACCGGGGAGGGATTCGATGTCGCGGGCTGAGGACGTGGGCGTTGACGACGTGACGGCTGAGGACGTGAAGGCTGAGGACGTGAGCACGGAGGCGGGTACGGCTCCGGGCGGCGCCGGTGCCCGTCCCGTATCGCCGCTCTGGACGTTCGGGCTCCTCCGCTCCGAGCTGGTCACGACCTTCCGCCGCTGGCGCACCCTCGCGCTGCTGGGTGTGCTGGCCGCCGTACCGGTCCTGATCGGTATCGCCATCAAGATAGAGACGAGCGACGGCGGCTCGGTCGGGCCCGGCGGGGGAGGCGGCGGCCCGGCCTTCCTGACGCAGATCACCAACAACGGGCTGTTCCTGGTCTTCGCCGCGCTCGCCGCGACGCTGCCGGTCTTTCTCCCGATGGCGGTCGGCGTCATCGCGGGCGACGCGGTCGCGGGCGAGGCGAACGCCGGCACCCTGCGCTATCTGCTGGTCGCACCGGCGGGCCGGACCCGGCTGCTGCTGGCCAAGTACGCGGCGACGCTGGTGTTCTGCCTGGCCGCGACCCTGGCGGTGGCGGTCTCCGCGCTGGTCGTGGGGGCGCTGCTCTTCCCGCTCGGCGAGGTCACGACCATCTCCGGCACGCGCATCTCGTTCGGCGAGGGGCTGGTCCGGGCGGTGCTGATCGCGCTGGTCGTCGCCGCCTCGCTGATCGGGCTCGCGGCGCTCGGCCTGTTCGTCTCGACCCTCACCAACAGCGGTATCGCGGCCATGGCGACGACGGTCGGGCTGGTGATCACGGTGCAGATCCTGGACACGATCCCGCAGCTGCACGGGATCCACCCGTATCTCTTCCCGCACTACTGGCTGTCCTTCGCCGATCTGCTCCGCGAGCCGTTCTACTGGGACGAGGTGCTGCGGAATCTCGGCCTGCAGGGCGTGTACGCGGCCGTGTTCGGCTCGGCGGCCTGGGCGCGTTTCACGGCGAAGGACATCAGTGCGTGAGGTCGTGCGGTCGTGCCGTCGTGAGGCCGTGCGGTCGTGAGGTCAGCGGCTTCGGCAGATTCAGCGGCTTCAGCGGCTTCGGCGGCTGAGGACGATGCTACGAGGGGTCAGGTCCCCAGCTCCCAGATCGCGTAGGCGACGGCATCGCTGTTGCGGTTCAGCGCCGTGTCGTTGATGCTCGCCGTCGTGTCGCACGACGAGTGGTAGCAGCGGTCGAAGGCCTGTCCGGCCGTGCCGCCCCACTTCTGGACCTGGGCGCTCGTCTTCGTACGCCCGGCGCCGGTGAACAGGCCGCCGACCGGTACGCCGATGCTCATGAACGAGGCGTGGTCCGAGCGGCCGTCGCCCTCGGTCTCGATCTCCGTCGGGACGCCGAGTCCGGCGAAGTAGGTCTTGAAGGTCTGCTCGATGGTGGGGTCGTCGTCGTAGACGAAGTAACCGGCGTTCGACGAGCCGATCATGTCGAAGTTGAGATAGCCGTCGAGCTTCGCGCGCTCGGCGGTCGGCAGGTTGTTCGCGTAGTAGCGGGAGCCGACCAGGCCCAGCTCCTCCGCGCCCCACCAGCCGAACCGCAGATGCTTCGTCGGCTGCAGCCCGGCCCTGGACACCGCGAGCGCGGTCTCCAGCACGGCGGCCGAGCCGGACCCGTTGTCGTTGATCCCGGCGCCCGAGGTCACCGAGTCGAGGTGGGCTCCGGCCATCACGACCTGGTTGGGGTCGCCGCCGGGCCAGTCGGCTATCAGGTTGTAGCCGACGCGCCCACCGGAGGTGAACTGCTGTACGGAGGTGGTGAACCCGGCCGCGTCCAGCTTGCCCTTCACGTAGTTGACCGACGCCAGATAGCCGGGGCGGCCGTGGGCGCGGTTGCCGCCGTTGGCGGCGGCTATCGAGGAGAACTGGGTGAGGTGCGCCTTGACGTTGGCGAGGGATATGTCGGGGGCGGCGAGCGCCTTCGACGTCGTCGCCGTGGTGGCGGGGGCCGGTGACGCCGTCGCGGCGGGAGCGACGGACGCGAGCAGCCCGCCGATCGCGAGCGCGCTGACGAGGACGGTACGGGCGGGAACGGAGAGCGATCTGAGCTTCATGGGTGGGGGCTCCGGATTCCGTATGGGGACTGACGGAAGGTGGTGCGCATGATGCGTGCTGATGGTCAATGCACGCTTGACTCAGCGTCAAGGGCGGGAATCGGACACGCGTGTTCGACTTCCGGATACTTATGCTGCTGACATGCGACCCACGTTGTTCACCGTCGACCTGCCCGGCCCGGGACGTCTGAGCACCATGGCCAAACCTCGGGGAGCCGACTGGCTGGAGGACGAGATGCGGGGCCTGCGCGACGCGGGCGTCGATGTCCTGGTCTGCGCGCTCACAGCCGCCGAACGCGACGAGCTGGGTCTGTCCGCCGAGGAACGCGCGGCCGGGGCGGCCGGCCTGCGCTTCGTCTCCGTCCCGATCCCCGACCGCACGGCCCCACCCGACCTGGCGGCGGTCCTCCCGACGCTGCGCGAACTGGCCGCCCGACTCGCGGACGGCGCGCATGTGGTCACCCACTGCCGGGCCGGCATAGGCCGCGCTTCACTCTTGGCCGCCGCCCTGCTGATCCTGGGCGGCACCGACCAGGACACCGCGTGGGCCGCCCTTGAGCGGGCCCGCGGCCTCGCGGTCCCGGACACCCCCGAACAGCGGGAGTGGACGCTGCGCCTGCCGGCGCCGGACGCGGCCTGAGGTACCCGGGACCGGGCGTACCTACTGCACGCAGAACTCGTTGCCCTCCGGGTCCGTCATCGTCACCCACACACCCCCGGGCTCGTTCGCCTCGTACAGAGCCGTCGCGCCCAGCCCCTCCAGCCTGGCCACCTCCGCCGCGCGCCGTCCCTCCGGCGCGTGGACGTCGAGGTGGACGCGGTTCTTGCCGGCCTTCGTCTCCGGTACGCGCTGGAAGAGGATGCGTCGGCCGGCGCCCTCGCCCGTGTCCGGGTCGAACGGGTCGTCCGGATGGCGGACGGCGGTGAGATCGAGCCAGGCCCGGCGGCCGTGCGAATCGACCGTCTGCTCGATCGGTACGGCTCCGATGCCCAGCAGCCGCTCGATCAGCGGGCTGTTGTCCTCGACCTCGTAACCCAGGGCCCCGGCCCAGAAGTCGGCCTGGCTGTGCGGATCGGTCGTATCGATGACGAGTTTCCAGTGCAGGGTCATGCGACCAGTCGTAGCGCCCACCCCTCATCACGCGCGGCGAACACGCCGGTCACATCGACCACGCCGATCGCGCCGATCGCGCCGATCGGTCAGAGCGCTTCCGCCGCCTCCGCCGCGCGCCGGTCGTACTCCTCGCGAGCCGCCGCGATCTGGTTCTGGTGCTCCTCGGTCCAGACCACCAGCGCGTTGATCGTCGTGTGCAACGTCCGCCCCATCGGCGTCAGCTGATACTCCACGCGCGGCGGCACCACGGGATGCACCGTGCGTTTCACGAGGCCGTCGCGCTCCAACTGCCGCAGCGTCACCGTCAGCATGCGCTGGCTGATGCCGTCGATCTCCCGGCGCAGCTCGGTGAAGCGCAGCGTGTTCAGGTCGAGCAGGGCGATGACCAGCAGGGACCACTTGTCGCCGATCCGGTCGAGGATCTGCCGTACCTCGCAGTCCTCGCGGGTGTCCCACTGGAAGGGGTCCGCGTCTCCGTAGTCGCAGCGGGAGGCGCCGGCCGCGACGGCGAGGGAAACGGCGGCTGCGGACAACGCGGTGGCGGGCACCGCGGGGGCGGTCACGGTACCCGCGGAGTGCCTCGGTGACTTCGAAGTGCCTTCTTCCATGACACCTGATCGTGCCGCAGGATCGGGACGGTTACAAGAGGGAACTGACCCTCAGGTAAGTAACCCATCCGAGGAGACACCCATGCCATCCGCCATCCCAGCCATGTCCGCACGGGCCTGGGCGCTGCTGCTGGTCCTCTGCGGGACGATCTTCCTCGAAGGGATCGACGTGGCCATGCTGGCCGTCGCCATCCCCTCGATCCGGGCCGATCTGGACCTGTCGACCGGCACCGCCGCCTGGGTGATGAGCGCGTACATCCTCGGCTACGCCGGATTCACCCTGCTCGGCGGGCGCGCCGCCGACCTCCTCGGCCGGCGCCGGATGTTCCTGATCTGGCTGACGGTGTTCATGGTCTTCTCCAGCCTCGGCGGCTTCGCGACCGAGGGCTGGATGCTGATCGTCGCCCGCTTCATCACCGGCGTATCGGCGGCCTTCATGACTCCGGCGGCGATGTCGATCATCACCACCTCCTACGAGGAGGGGCCGCAGCGCAACCGCGCCCTGCTCGTCTTCGCGGGTACGGCCGCCGGCGGCTTCTCGCTCGGCATGGTCATCGGCGGTCTGCTGACACAACTCGGCTGGCGCTGGGTGTTCTTCGCCCCCGTGCTGCTCGCGGGCGCCCTCCTGATCGCCGCGCTCCGGCTGCTGCCGCGTACCGGCGCCGCCGCCGAGGTGCCCGAGAAGACCGCGGGCGGCTTCGACCTGCCGGGAGCCGCCGCGGCGGCGGGCGCCATGCTGCTGCTGGCCGCCGGGGTCGTACGGCTGGAGCACGGTGGTTCAGGATGGCCGCTGACGGTGGGGGCGTTCGCCGCCGGACTGCTGTTCGTCTACGTCTTCGTCGCGGTCGAACGCCGGTCGGCCGCACCGCTGGTGCGGCTCGCGATCTTCCGTCGGGCGACGATGGTCCGCGCGGATCTGGGCGCGCTGCTGTTCGTCGGCTCCTTCTTCGGCTTCCAGTTCATGGCGACGCTCTACCTCCAGGAACTGCGCGGCTGGTCCTCGCTGGAGACCTCGCTCGCGCTGGCCCTGATGGGTCTCGACGTCGTCCTCGCCCCGACCCTCACGCCGCGTCTGGTCAACCGGTTCGGCAACACACGGGTGGTGCTGGGCGGCTTCGTGGCGGCGATCGCGGCGTACGGGATGTTCCTGCCGGTCGGCGCGGACTGGTCGTTCTGGCTGATGGCTCCGACGCTGGCCCTGACCGGTGTCGCGTTCGCCCTGGCGTACGGGCCGCTGTCCATCGCGGCGACGGACGGTGTCGCGTCGCACGAGCAGGGGCTGGCGAGCGGTCTGCTGTACACGTCGTCGCAGTTCGGCTCGGCGATCGGCATCTCGGCGGTGACGGCGGTGTACGGCCTGGCGTCCACGACGGGTACCGGCGCGGCGGGGGAGTTGGGCGCCTTCCGGGCGGCGCTGGTGGTGCCGGTGGTGATGGTGCTGCTGGGACTGATGGTCACGGCGACGGGGCTACGGCCCCGAAAGCCGCGCGCTCCTCACTCGCCGGACGTGCTCGACTCCACGCGTCCGCCCACCGCCTTGATCCCGTCCGGCGACTGAGCACGGATCGCGGCTTCCGCCTCGGCTTCCGACGCCGACGCCGACGCCGACGCAGAGGCGGACGTCGGCGCCGATGCCGCCTCCGAGGCAGAGGCCGCCTCCGGCGCCGACTCGGTCGCCGCCCGCCGCAGTGCCTCCGCCGCCGCCCTGTTGCGCCGGGCCGTCCGCAGCGCGTCCCACGTCAGGATCGACAGCGCCGCCCACACCAGCGCGAAGCCGGCCCACCGCTCGGCCGGCATCGCCTCGTGGAAGTACAGAATCCCTAGCAGGAACTGGAAGACCGGGGCCAGATACTGCAACAGCCCCAGCGTCGACAGCGGCACCCGTATCGCCGCCGCCCCGAAGCAGACCAGCGGCACGGCGGTCACCACACCGGTGGCCGCCAGCAGCGCGGCGTGCCCCGCCCCCTCCGGACCGAACGTGGCGTCCCCGGAGGCCCCGAGCCAGATCAGATACCCGAGCGCGGGCACGAACAGGATCACGGTCTCGGCGGCCAGCGACTCCAGACCGCCGATGTTGACCTTCTTCTTCACCAGGCCGTACGTCGCGAACGAGAAGGCCAGCGTGAGCGAGATCCACGGCGGCTGCCCGTAGCCGATCGCCAGCACCAGTACGGCGAGCAGGCCGACGGAGACCGCCGCCCACTGGGCGGGCCGCAGCCGCTCCTTGAGGAGCAGGACGCCCATGGCGATGGTCACGAGCGGGTTGATGAAGTAGCCGAGGGACGCCTCCACGACATGACCGGTGTTCACCGACCAGATGTACAGGCCCCAGTTGACGCTGATCACGGTGGCGGCGACCACCAGCAGGCCGAGCTTGCGGGGCTGGCCCAGCAACTCCCGTACCCACGCCCAACGGCGCACCACGAGCAGCGCGATCGCGACGACGGCCAGCGACCAGACCATCCGGTGGGCCAGGATCTCGACCGCGCCGGAGGGCTTCAGCAGGGGCCAGAAGAGCGGGACCAGACCCCACATGCCGTAGGCGCCGATCCCGTACAGCAATCCGGCCCGCTGCTCGCCGTCCGACTTCACTGGCACTGGCACTGGCCCTCCCGAACCGCACACATCAGTTCGACGAAGGTAGCGCCGGGCGGGCCGGGCTGTCATGTCCGTATCGGCATACGGTCATGACAGCCCCGGGCCCATCCGGGAAAACGACGAGGCCCGGATCTCGTGGAGGACGAGATCCGGGCCCCGGCATGTACGGAGGGTCGCGGGGGTCAGCCGACGACCGTCCATGTGTCGTTGCCGGCGAGCAGCTGCGACAGGTCGCCCTTGCCGTGCTGCTCGACGGCGGTGTCGAGCTGGTCGTTCATCAGCGTGTCGTAGACCGGCCGCTGGACGCTGCGCAGCACACCGATCGGCGTGTGGTGCAGCGTGTCCGGGTCGGCGAGCCGGGAGAGCGCGAACGCCGTGGTGGGGCTGGTGGCGTGGGCGTCGTGCACCAGGATCTGGTGCTCGTTGTCCGCCGTCACCGGTACGACGACGAGATCGCCGGTCGCCGGGTCCCGTACGACGCCCTTGGAGTTGTCGGCCCCGAACCGGATCTGCTCACCGTGCTCCAGGCGGATGACCGCCTCCAGCGCGCGGTCCTTGTCCTTCAGTGCCTCGAAGGCACCGTCGTTGAAGATGTTGCAGTTCTGGTAGATCTCCACGAGCGCCGTGCCCGGGTGGTCGGCAGCCTGGCGCAGCACGCTCGTGAGGTGCTTGCGGTCGGAGTCGACGGTGCGGGCCACGAAGGACGCCTCGGCGCCGATCGCCAGCGACACCGGGTTGAAGGGCGCGTCCAGCGAGCCCATCGGCGTCGACTTGGTGATCTTGCCGACCTCGGAGGTGGGTGAGTACTGGCCCTTCGTCAGCCCGTAGATCCGGTTGTTGAACAGCAGGATCTTCAGGTTGACGTTGCGCCGCAGCGCGTGGATCAGGTGATTGCCGCCGATGGACAGCGCGTCGCCGTCACCGGTGACGACCCAGACGGACAGGTCGCGGCGCGAGGACGCGAGCCCGGTGGCGATGGCCGGCGCGCGTCCGTGGATGGAGTGCATGCCGTAGGTGTTCATGTAGTACGGGAAGCGGCTGGAGCAGCCGATCCCGGACACGAACACGATGTTCTCCTTGGCCAGCCCGAGGTCCGGCATGAAGCCCTGCACGGCGGCCAGCACGGCGTAGTCGCCGCAGCCGGGGCACCAGCGGACTTCCTGGTCGGACTTGAAGTCCTTCATGGACTGCTTGGCCTCGGCCTTGGGGACGAGGGAAAGCAGCTCGTTGACCTCAGGCATCGATGGCCTCCTTGAGAGCCGTGGCGAGCTGTTCTGCCTTGAACGGCATGCCGTTGACCTGGTTGTAGGAGTGCGCGTCGATGAGGAACTTCGCCCGCAGGAGCGTGGCGAGCTGACCCAGGTTCATCTCCGGCACCACGACCTTGTCGTAACGCTTCAGCACCTCGCCCAGATTCCGCGGGAAGGGGTTGATGTGCCGGAGGTGCGCCTGCGCGATCGGGTGGCCGTTGGTGCGCAGCCGGCGGACGGCGGCGGTGATCGGGCCGTACGTGGAGCCCCAGCCCAGCACCAGCGTGCGCGCGCCGTCCGGGTCGTCCACGACGAGGTCCGGCACCTGGATGCCGTCGATCTTGGCCTGGCGGGTGCGGACCATGAAGTCGTGGTTGGCCGGGTCGTACGA
Source organism: Streptomyces sp. NPDC057307 (assembly GCF_042667665.1). Taxonomy (NCBI): domain Bacteria; kingdom Bacillati; phylum Actinomycetota; class Actinomycetes; order Kitasatosporales; family Streptomycetaceae; genus Streptomyces; species Streptomyces sp. NPDC057307. Next base: position 60,265 of record NZ_JBHUZM010000020.1, read on the forward strand.
GATGTTGCCCGTGCCGTCCTGCTTCTCGATGCCGCCGATGCGGTGTTCGAGACCGGGCGTGCCGGGCACGGCCCACGGGCGGGCCAGGGTCTGCGGGTCACGCTTGTACGGCCAGAACACCTCGGTGCCGTCGGCCAGCGTGTGGTTCGGGCCCGACGCGAACTGCACGCCCAGGTCCGGCAGTTCGTCCTGCTCGGGGATCCGCCAGGGCTCGGAGCCGTTGGCGAGGTAGCCGTCGGAGAGCAGGAAGACCGGTGTGCGGTACGTGATCGCGATCCGGGCGGCCTCGATGGCCGCGTCGAAGCAGTCCGCGGGGGTCTGCGGGGCGACGATCGGCACCGGCGCCTCGCCGTTGCGGCCGTACATCGCCTGGAGCAGGTCGGCCTGTTCGGTCTTGGTCGGCAGACCCGTCGACGGCCCGCCGCGCTGGATCGCCACCACCAGCAGGGGCAGCTCCAGCGACACCGCCAGACCGATCGTCTCGGACTTCAGGGCCACACCGGGCCCGGAGGTCGTCGTCACGGCGAGGGAGCCGCCGAAGGAGGCGCCGAGCGCCGCGCCGATGGCGGCGATCTCGTCCTCGGCCTGGAAGGTGCGGACGCCGAAGTTCTTGTGGCGCGACAGCTCGTGGAGGATGTCGGACGCCGGGGTGATCGGGTACGACCCGAGGTACAGCGGCAGCTCGGCCTGGTGGGACGCGGCGATCAGCCCGTACGACAGCGCCAGATTCCCGGAGATGTTGCGGTACGTACCGGTCGGGAACGCCTTGGTGGCGGGGGCGACCTCGTAGGAGACGGCGAAGTCCTCGGTCGTCTCACCGAAGTTCCACCCCGCCCGGAACGCCGCCACGTTGGCCTCGGCGATGTTCGGCTTCTTCGCGAACTTCGTCCGCAGGAACTGCTCCGTGCCCTCGGTCGGGCGGTGGTACATCCACGACAGCAGACCCAGCGCGAACATGTTCTTCGAACGCTCGGCCTCCTTGCGGGAGAGCCCGAACTCCTTCAGCGCCTCGATCGTCAGCGTCGTCAGGGGGACGGGGTGGAGCTGGTACGCCTCCAGTGACCCGTCCTCCAGCGGCGAGGTGAGGTAGCCGACCTTCGCCATGGGGCGCTTGGTGAACTCGTCGGTGTTGACGATGATGTCGGCGCCGCGCGGCACGTCGGCGATGTTTGCCTTGAGCGCGGCCGGGTTCATCGCGACCAGCACGTTCGGCGCGTCGCCGGGAGTGAGGATGTCGTGGTCGGCGAAGTGCAGCTGGAACGAGGAGACGCCCGGCAGCGTGCCTGCGGGGGCGCGGATCTCGGCGGGGAAGTTCGGCAGCGTCGACAGGTCGTTCCCGAACGACGCCGTCTCCGAGGTGAACCGGTCACCCGTCAGCTGCATGCCGTCACCGGAGTCACCCGCGAAACGGATGATCACCCGGTCCAGACGGCGGACTTCCTTCGTGCCGACAGTGCCGACGACGCCGACCGTGCCGTCCACGCCGACCGCGCCGATGACGCCGTCCGCGCCGACCGTGTCAGGTGCGTCGGACGTGCCTGACAAGGTGCGCTGTTCGCCGACGACGGAGTCATTCGCGTCGTCAGCCTCGTCGGCCTGCTCGGCTGGGCTACTGACCTGGCTGGTCACTGAACTGGACCTCCCTCGAGGCGGCTGCTGGGGCCGACCGGCACGACCGGCACACCCAGGGGCCACCCTACGTCGGTAAGGGTCGCCTTCCCTTGACCGCTCGTATGGTGGACGTCTTTCTGAGACACCTTATTGTGGCAATTTGCCATGTTTTCTCCGCCCCCGGGCGCTCTGTGTTCGTCCCTGTCTGTGCCGATTTGAACTCAGTCTTTTGGACTAGGACCCCTAGAGCCTGCTATATGACCGCGGCGTCCGGCCCCGCCGGGACGCCGTCACGAGTTGAGATACGTCAGCACGGCCAGCACCCTGCGGTGATCTCCGTCACTCGGGGACAGGCCCAGCTTCTGGAAGATGTTGCTGACGTGCTTCTCCACCGCGCCGTCGCTCACGACCAGCTGCCTGGCGATCGCCGAATTCGTCCGGCCCTCCGCCATCAGGCCGAGCACCTCGCGCTCCCGGGGGGTCAGGCCGACCAGCACGTCCTGCTTACGGCTCCGGCCGAGCAGCTGGGCCACCACCTCCGGGTCCAGCGCGGTGCCGCCCCTCGCCACCCGTACGACCGCGTCCACGAACTCGCGGACCTCGGCCACCCGGTCCTTCAGCAGATAGCCGACCCCGCGGCTGCTGCCGGCGAGCAGTTCGGTCGCGTACTGCTCCTCCACGTACTGGGAGAGCACCAGCACACCGATCCCCGGATGGTCCTTGCGCAGCTGCACCGCCGCCCGCACCCCCTCGTCGGTGTGCGTCGGCGGCATCCGTACGTCGGCCACCACCACGTCCGGCGCCGCGCCCTCACGGGCCAGGTCGCCGACGGTCTTGATCAGTGCCTCGCCGTCCCCGACACCGGCGACCACGTCATGCCCGAGATCGGTCAGCAGCCGGGTCAGGCCCTCCCGCAGGAGCACCGAATCCTCGGCGATGACCACTCGTACCCTGTCCTCCACGACCGTGTAGCCCCCATGTCGATGTGCGTACGCGCTCCGCGTCCGCCCTGCGGTCCCAGCATCCCAGTATTCGTATCGCCGTGCGCCCACCGGCCGGGAACCGATCGAAGCGATCGAAGCGATGGACGCGACAAAAGCGCCGGACGCGCCTCCGGCGCACCGGACCAGGTCCGGTGCGCCGCAGCCGCGTACGTCTTCGAGCGTCTTCGATTGTTTCCGGGGATCGGCAGGTATCGGCGGTTGTCGGCGGTTGTCGGCGGGTGTTTTCGAGTGGCTTCGAGGCGTCACTTCCGCCAGGGCAGCTCCGCCGTCACCGTCGTCGGCCCGCCGACCGGCGAGTTCACGACCAGGATCCCGTCCACCGCGTCGAGCCGCTCCGCGAGACCGGCCAGACCGCTGCCCGACGAGGTGTTGGCGCCGCCCCGGCCGTTGTCCGCGACCTGGAGCATCAGCCGGTCCTCCATCCGCCACACGTCCACCGAGGCGCGCGTGGCCTGGGAGTGCTTGCTGACGTTCTGCAGCAGCTCCGAGACGGTGAAGTAGGCGATGCCCTCGATGGCCGCCGCCGGGCGGAACTCCAGGTCGACCTCGACCTGCACCGGCACGGTGCAGCGGGAGGCGACGGAGGAGAGCGCGGCGTCCAGGCCCCGGTCGGTGAGGACCGCCGGGTGGATGCCCCGCGCCAGGTCGCGCAGCTCCTGAAGCGCGACCTTGACCTCACCGTGCGCCTCGTCGACCATCCGCGCCGCCGCCTCCGGGTCCGCCAGCAGCTTCTCCTTCGCCAGCCCCAGATCCATGGCCAGCGCCACCAGCCGGGCCTGCGCCCCGTCGTGCAGGTCACGCTCGATACGGCGCAGGTCCGCGGCGGCGGTGTCGACCACGACGCCCCGGTCCGACTCCAGCTCGGAGACGCGCGTCGCCAGCTTGGACGGGCCGAGCAGACCGGCGACCAACAGCCGGTCCACCCCGGTCAGTCCACGGACCAGCCACGGCGAGCCGAGGACGAGGACGAGACCCACGACGCTGGTGGCGGCGATCTCGAACGGGGTGTCCACGTAGAACTCCCGGGAGCCGTCGCTGAAGACCGCGATGCCGTCCTGGTTCAGATACTCCGGGAAGACCCACTGCCACAGCGGATAGAGGAAGAGGCTCCAGCTGGTGACCACGAAGGTCACGGACGTGACGAACGAGAACAGCACCCACGGGAAGTGCAGGAAGCCGTAGAGCACATGGCGCCAGGACACCCCGCTCTTGAGGACCGCGCCGACCCACGACATCACTCCGCCCTTCTCACCCCGTACGGGCAGCGGGCTCGCGACGTCCAGATCGAGCAGCACCCGCGCCCTGGCCCGCTCGACCGCGCCCAGGGCCCGGCAGCCGACGAGCGCGGCGGCCAGCAGCGGAATGCCGAGGAAGGTCACGAGGAGCCCCGCGCTGAGCGAGAGGGTCGTCACCACGTAGACGAAGAAGAGGATGCCCATCGGAAGGTTGAGAAGGAGATAGACGAACTCCTTCGCCATGCGGGCCTCGAACGGAGCGCGCAGTGCCGGAGGAAGGGTGTGGCGCCGTGGCTCTGTCCGCGTGCCGAAATCCGTGGCCATCGTGTCGTCCGTTCTGCGAGCGGGGCGGTCGGGCTTCAAGTCGTATCTCCATGCTGATCCGCCGGCGGCGCCCGCACCATGAGGGCGGTATCCGTCTTCGCCCTGGGGTTTTCCCCACCCCCGTTGGTGCGGTTTTACGTCCCCAGGCCGGCGCCATGCCCGCTGCCATCCCCGGCGTCATCCCCGGCGGCCGGACCCCTGCGGTGCCCATGTCCGTACCGGCACCCGCCTCCGCCGCCGGTCAGGACGGCTCGCGCTCGGGCTCCCGCTCGCGCCACGGCAGTTCGGCCGTGACGATCGTCGGCCCCCCGACCGGGGAGTCCAGCACGAACAGCCCGTCGACCGCCCCCAGCCGCTCGGCCAGCCCCGCCATGCCCGTCCCGCCCTCCAGCCGCGCGCCCCCGCGCCCGTCGTCCTCGATCTGGATCAGCAGCCGGTCCTTCGTCCGCCACACCTCGACGCTGGCCATCCGCGCCCCGCTGTGTTTGCTGACGTTCTGCAGCAGCTCCGAGACGGTGAAGTAGGCGATGCCCTCGATCGCCGCCGCCGGCCGCTCGGTCAGCTCCACCTCGACCTTGACCGGGACGGTGCAGCGGGACGCCACGGACGAGAGCGCGGCGTCCAGACCCCGGTCCGTCAGTACGGCGGGGTGGATGCCCCGCGCGAGATCGCGCAGCTCCTGCAGGGCCAGCTTCACCTCGCCGTGCGCCTCGTCGACCATGCTCGCCGCCGCCTCCGGGTCCTCCAGCAGCTTCTCCTTCGCGAGACCGAGCCCCATGGCCAGCGCCACCAGCCGGGCCTGCGCCCCGTCGTGCAGATCGCGCTCGATACGGCGCAGATCGGCGGCGGCCGTGTCCACGACGACACCCCGGTCCGACTCCAGCTCCGCGATCCGGCTCTCCAACTCGTCGGACGGTGAGAGCAGCCCGCGCACCAGGGCCCGGTCGACGTTGGTCAGACCGCGCGCGATGTGGGGCAGCACCGGCCAGAGGACGAAGAGGCTCACCAGGGTGATCGCGAAGGTCAGGATTCCCCACGGCAGCCGGATGAACTCGTACAGCGTGGTCCGCCAGGCCACCGGGTCCTTCAGCCCCGTCCACAACCAGTGGAAGAACCCGTCGGTGCCGCGTGCGCGCCTCTCCCGGCGGTTCCGGCCGCGCAGCGGGCTCGGCTCGTCGATCCGGACCCCCAGCAGGGCGCGCGCCCGCGCCCGTTCGGCCTTGCCCAGCAGCCGGGCGCCGGCCAGGCCGCCGGTGAGCCAGGGCAGACCGATCACGGTGACGGACAGGGCGACACCGGTGGGCACGACGGCCACGACATAGACGAAACCGGCGATCGAGACCGGCAGATTGGCGAGGAGATGCGCGATCTCCTTCCAGGTGTGCCGGTTGAAGGCGAAACGGGGCGGCGGCGGTGGCCGGTCGTCGTCGGGGAGACTGTTGCGGACGTTCATAAGGCCCTAGCCTGCACGGCCACGGGGGCCCACGCCATGGGGTGGCTGGGGGAGCCGGGGTGGGGATAACCCCACCATCCCGCCATGCCCCCGGAAACGCCGTGCGACCAGCGGCTGAACCCGTCGGCGCGGGAACTGGTCATGACCGCGCCATGACTGATGCGCGACCGACTGCTTACGGTCCCTTTAGCAGGGCCTAGACTCCCGTCCGTACGAATCACAGACCACACGGATCACTGACGGATCACCGAACGGCGGAGCGAGGAGCGGGTGACGGACGTGCCGGAACCGACCGTTCTCGCGTCGGAGTACTTCCAGAGCTACTCGGTGGTCGGACTGCTCGCGGTCGTCGGCGTGCTCTTCGTCGCCGTGGCCTTCGGGGCGGGCCGACTGCTGCGGCCGGTCGTACCGACGCCCGAGAAACTGCTTACGTACGAATGCGGCGTCGACCCGGTGGGCGAGGGCTGGGCGCACACCCAGGTCCGCTACTACGTCTACGCCTTCCTGTACGTCATCTTCGCCGTCGACTCGATCTTCCTCTTCCCGTGGGCGACGGTCTTCGCGGCGCCGGGATACGGCGCGACGACGCTCGTCGAGATGTTCATCTTCCTCGGCTTCCTGGCCGTAGGACTGCTCTACGCATGGAAGAAGGGCGTCCTGGAATGGACGTGACCCCCGCCGCTCCCGCTGCCGCCGCCCCTCCCGCCGCACCGGTCGAGCTGCCGAACCCGCAACGTCTGGGCGTGCTCTCCCGCCTGGCACCCCAGCCGATGAAGGTGGTCCTCAACTGGGGCCGCCGCTACAGCCTCTGGGTCTTCAACTTCGGACTCGCCTGCTGCGCCATCGAGTTCATCGCCGCGTCGATGGCCCGGCACGACTTCATCCGGCTCGGCGTCATCCCCCTCGCACCGGGCCCGCGCCAGGCCGACCTGATGGTCGTGTCCGGCACGGTGACGGACAAGATGGCCCCGGCGGTGAAGCGGCTGTTCGAGCAGATGCCCGAGCCGAAGTACGTGATCTCCTTCGGCGCCTGCTCCAACTGCGGTGGCCCGTACTGGGACTCGTACTCCGTCACCAAGGGCGTCGACCAGATCATCCCGGTCGACGTCTACGTACCGGGGTGCCCGCCGCGTCCCGAGGCGCTGCTCCAGGGGATCCTCAAGCTCCAGGAGAAGATCTCCCGCGAGTCGCTGGGGGAGCGTTACGGCTCCGAGGGCCACCGGCCCAGCACGGCCGCGCTGCGCAGCGGACTGGTCGCGGCGCCGCCGACGCCGGGGGAGAGCGCCTGATGCCCGCCGACGCCGGGGGCCTGATGCCCGACGCCGGGGGAGGGCGTGTGACGCCCGCCGACGCGTACGACAGCCTGCCGGACGGCGTCGCCGAGATCTTCGGCGCGGATGCCACGGCGGAGCGCGCGTACGACCTCCTGACGGTCGACGTCCCCGCCGCCTCCTGGCTGACCGCCCTCGAAACCGCCCGTGACGCGCTGGGGTGCACGTACTTCGACTGGCTGAGCGCCGTCGACGAACCCGGCACCGGTTTCCGGGTCGGCGCGCATGTCGCGTCGGTCGAACCCCGTGCCGTACGGCGCCTGTTGGTCCGTACGACCGTCCCGCACGACACCCCCGAACTGCCCACGGCCCTCGGGGTCTACGCGGGCGCGGGCTGGCACGAGCGTGAGACGTACGAGATGTTCGGCATCTCCTTCACCGACCACCCCAACCTGGTGCACCTGTTGCTGCCCGAGACCTTCGAGGGCCACCCGCTGCGCAAGGACTTCGTCCTGGCGGCCCGGGTCGCGAAGGCGTGGCCGGGCGCGAAGGAGCCCGGCGAGTCCGCACCGGGCCACGCGGGCCCCAAGCGCCGCCAGATGCTCCCCCCGGGCGTACCGGACCCGAACGAGTGGGGTCCCCTCAAGGGCCAACTCCCCCCGGCCCCGGCCCGTACGCCCCGCACCCCGCGTGCGGCGGCGGCGGGAGACCGTCCGGTCCGGCGCGCCCGCAGCGTCTCGGAGGGCTCCACGAGCCAGCAGCCCGACGCACCAGCCACGGAGCCCGCAGCGCCAACGGCGCCCGCGCCGCCCACGCCGAATGCCGCCCCGGCCCCCTGGCACGACCCGCGCCCGGCGTTCGACGCCCCGTCACCGAAGCCGGAACCGGAGTCGCCGTCGGCGCCGGAGTCCGGAGCGGCGCCGGAGGCCGAGCCAGGCGGCAGCGACACCGGCGACCGTGACACCGGCGACCGTGACACCGCCGAGAACGGCTCCGCTCCCGACCCCGACCGCCCCGGAGGAGACGCGTGAACGACGTGCTCGACGTCGCCATTCGGCTGCTCATTGTCTTCGCCGCCTTCCTCGTTCTCCCCCTCGTCGTCGGGCAGACCGAGCACAAGGTCATGGCCCACATGCAGGGCCGCCTCGGGCCCATGTACGTCGGCGGTTTCCACGGATGGGCCCAACTCGTCGCCGACGGCGTGAAGTTCGCCCAGAAGGAAGACATCGTCCCGGCCGCCGCCGACCGCCGGATCTTCCAACTCGCCCCGGCCGTCGCCCTGCTGCCCTACCTCCTCGTACTCGTCGCGATCCCGATCGGCCCCCAGGAGGGCGCGGTCGGCGAGGTCGTGGACGCGGGGATCTTCTTCGTGCTCGCCGTGATGGGCGTCGGTGTCCTCGGGTCGCTCATGGCCGGCTGGGCGTCGGCCAACAAGTTCTCCCTGCTCGGCGGCCTCCGCACCGCCGCCCAGCTCCTCGCGTACGAACTGCCCATGCTGCTCACGGCCGCCTCCGTCGCGATGGCGGCCGGCACCGTCTCCCTCCCCGGCATCCTCGACGCCTTCGAGTGGTGGTGGGTGCCCTGGCAGATCGTCGGCGCGCTCGTCTTCTTCATCGCCGGCCTCGCCGAACTCCAGCGCCCTCCCTTCGACATGCCGGTCGCCGACTCCGAGATCATCTTCGGCGCGTACACCGAGTACACCGGTCTGCGGTTCGCGCTGTTCCTGCTCGCCGAGTACGCGGGCATCGTCGTCCTGTGCGGACTGACCACCGTCCTGTTCCTCGGCGGCTGGCACGGCCCGTTCGGCGGCGACGACCTCGGCTGGCTCTGGACGCTCCTCAAGACGTTCCTTCTCGCCTTCGTCGTCATCTGGCTGCGCGTCAGCTATCCCCGGCTCCGCGAGGACCAGCTCCAGAAGCTCGCCTGGACCGTCCTCATCCCGCTCGCCCTCGCCCAGATCGCCCTCACCGGCATCGTCAAGGTGGTGATCCAGTAAGTGCCTCCGATCCCCGGTAGCGGCCTGGCCAAGGGGCTGGCCGTCACCCTTCGTACGATGACCAGGAAGACCGTCACCGCGCGGTACCCGGACACCCAGCCCGAACTCCCGCCCCGCAGCCGCGGTGTGATCGGCCTGTTCGAGGAGAACTGCACGGTCTGCATGCTCTGCGCCCGTGAGTGCCCCGACTGGTGCATCTACATCGACTCCCACAAGGAGACGCTGCCCGCCACGGCCCCCGGCGGGCGCGAGCGCAGCCGGAACGTCCTCGACCGGTTCGCCATCGACTTCTCGCTCTGCATGTACTGCGGTATCTGCATCGAGGTCTGCCCCTTCGACGCGCTCTTCTGGTCACCGGAGTTCGAGTACGCGGAGACCGACATCCTGGAACTCACCCACGAGCGGGACAAACTCCGCGACTGGATGTGGACCGTGCCGGCCCCGCCCGCCCTCGACCCGGGCGCCGAGGAGCCGAAGGAGATCGCCGCCGCCCGCAAGACGGCCGACAAACTGGCCGCGGCGGAAGCGGCGGAGGCCGCCGCGCCCACGGCGACCACCCAGGAGCGGGAGGACGGCGAGTGATCGCTCTCGCGGCGGCGCCCCTCACGGCGACCCCTCTCGCGGCGGCCCACCCCGGCTTCCTGTCCCCGACCGGTGTCGAGATCGCCTTTCTCCTCGTCGGCCTCGTCACCTTCGGCGCGGCCGTCATCACCGTCACGACCAAGCAACTCGTGCACGCCGCCCTGTGGCTCGTCGTCGCGCTCGGCGGCCTGGCCGTCGAATACCTGCTGCTGACGGCCGAGTTCATCGCCTGGGTGCAGGTCCTGATCTATGTCGGCTCCGTCGTCGTCCTCCTTCTGTTCGGGCTGATGCTCACGAAGGCGCCCATCGGCCGTTCCCCCGACGCGGATTCGGAGAACCGGTGGATCGCGCTCGCGGTGGCCCTCACCGCCGCCGTCGCACTGGTGTGGGTCGTCGTCGACGCGTTCCGCACGACCTGGATCGAACTCGACGGACCCGCCCAGGGATCCACCGAGGTCTCCGGCCAGTTCCTCTTCCGGCACTGGGTCCTGCCCTTCGAAGCACTCTCCGTCCTGCTGCTCGCCGCGCTCATCGGCGCGATCGTCCTGTCCCGCAAGAGCGACGCCCCCGGCAGCCCCCGTGGGAAGGAGCAGCGCTGATGCATCTCGCCTATCCCGCCGTGCTCGCGGCGCTGCTGTTCTGCACCGGTCTGTACGGGGTGCTCGCCCGCCGCAACGCGATCCTCGTCCTCATGTCCGTCGAGCTGATGCTCAACGCCGTCAATCTCAACCTCGTCGCCTTCGACGTCTGGCTGCGCGACACCCTGCACGCAGGCCAGGCCCTCACCCTCTTCGTGATCGCCATCGCCGCCGCCGAGATCGGCATCGGCCTGGCGATCGTGCTGATGGTCTACCGCAACCGCGGCACCTCGGACGTCGACCGGCTCCGCGACAGCGTCGAGAGCGACGCGACCGACGAGGCCGCGGCCGAGTCCGCCCAACAGGCCCAAGCCCAGGCACAGGCCGAAGCCGGAGCCGCCGCCCGGGCAAAGAAGGCTGAGGCCACCGCGTGACCACGACCACCCTCGCCGTCCTCGTCCCCCTCCTGCCGTTCCTCGGCGCGGTCGCCGGACTGCTCCTCGGCCGTACGGCACCGGGATTCGTCCGGCCCCTGGCCGTGCTGCCGCCGCTCACCGCCGCCGTACTCGCCGTGATCGTCGCCGTACGCCAGAGCAACGGGCACGGCGGCACCCGCGCACCGATCGACGCCGCGACCCAGCTCACCCCGACCGGCTCGGTCCCGATCGATCTCGCCCTGCACATCGACGGCTTCGCCGCCCTCGTCGCGATCCTCGTCGGCGTCGTGGCGACCTGCGTGCAGATCTACTCGACGGGCTATCTGCGCGACGACCCGCGCTACCCCTCGTACGCCGCCCTCGTCTCCCTCTTCACCTCCGCGATGCTGCTCGTCGTCTACTCCGGCGACCTGATGGTGCTCCTGGTCGGCTGGGAGATCATGGGCATCTGCTCGTACTTCCTCGTCGGCCACTACTGGGAGACCCCCGAGGCGCGCGCCGCCTCCCTGAAGGCGTTCCTGGTCACCAAGCTCGGTGATGTCCCCTTCCTGCTCGGTCTGTTCGCGCTCGCCGTCGACACCGGTACGTTCCGGATCACCGGCGTCCTGCAGTCCGTCGCGGACGACGGGCTCGACCACCCCACCCTGATCGCGCTGCTGCTGATCGCCGGTGTCGCGGGCAAGTCGGCCCAATTCCCGCTGCACACCTGGCTGCCCGACGCGATGGCCGGCCCCACCCCCGTCTCCGCGCTGATCCACGCGGCGACGATGGTCGCCGCCGGTATCTACTTCGTGGCCCGTCTCCTCCCCGTCTTCGCGGCCTCGTCGGTCGCCCTCGCCGTGCTCGCCGTGATGGCCGCGATCACCATGGTCGGTTCGGCGCTCGCCGCCCTCGCGCAGGACGACATCAAACGTGTCCTCGCCTACTCGACCATCGGCCAACTCGGCTACATGTCGGGCGCGCTGGCCGTGGGCGACCGGGGCGCGGCCGTCTTCCACCTCATCTCGCACGGCGCCTTCAAGGCGCTTCTCTTCCTCGGCGCCGGCGTGATCATCCACGCCGCCGGCACCAACTCGCTCGCCGCCATGTCCCGGATGGGCGGCCTCGCCAAACGCGTCCCCGACGCCTACTGGACGATGACGATCGCACTCCTCGCGCTCGCCGCCATCCCGCCGTTCGCCGGCTTCTTCTCCAAGGAAGCCGTCCTCGTCGCCGCCGAACACACCGCTCTCGGCGAGTCCGACATCGCCCCCGACATCGCCGGCTGGACCGTGCTCGTCGCCGGTCTGCTCACCGCCCTCCTCACCGCCGCCTACGCGACGCGCCTGTGGCTCCTCGCCTTCCGCGGCCGGGGCGCCGAAGCGGCCGACCACGGCAGGCAGCCCCTGTCCATGAATGCCGTCCTGTGGGTACTCGCCGTCCCCTCGCTCGCCTTCGGTCTGACCGTCGGACTCATCGCCCCCTGGGTGGACGCGGAGAGCCTGACCCCGACGGTCACCACCTCCGTACTCGGCACGGGAGTCGCGCTCGTCGGCGGACTGATCACCTACGGCGCCTGGACCCACACCACCGCGCTCACCGCCCGCACCCCCATGGGCGCCGTCGCCGCGCACCCCGACGCCGAGCCCGCACTCTCCGAGGCGGAGGCCATCACCAGCCACACCCCCGCCTACGGCGACATCGCCTCGGCCCCCGACCCCGCGGACCCCGGCCGGCTCCTGCTCGGCAGGCTCCACCCGCACGCCGCGGCCGGCTTCCACCTGGACGCCGTCTACCGAGTCCTCTTCCAACGCCCGGTCCAGGGCGCGGCCCGGCTGGTCCGCTTCCTCGACCGCGAGGTCGTCGACACCTACGTACGCGGAGCGGGCACCGGCACCCGCTGGCTCGGCACCGCCGTACGCGGCGCGCAGACCGGCAATGTGCAGACCTACCTGGGCGCCCTGCTCGCCGGAACGGTCGTCCTGGCGATCGCCGCCGTACTCGTCGCCGCCGGAGCGTGAGCCGTGATCGATATCAGCCCGTCCGTGATGCAGTTCCTTCTCGCGTTCATCGTCGCCGCCCCCCTCCTGGGCGCCGTCGCGGCGCTGCTCCCCGCCCCGCCGGGGCTCCGGGGCACCGGCCCCGACCAGGCCGTACTACGCCACGGCGTGACCGTGACCGGCGCGATCCTCATCGCCGCGATCGTCCTCGCGCTCGGCTTCGACCACGACCAGCCGTCGAGGATGCAGGCCACGACGGACATCAGCTGGATCGCCGCACTCGACGTGCGGATCCACCTCGGCGTCGACGGCATCTCTCTCCCCCTTCTGGTCCTGACCGCGCTGCTGACCTTCCTCTGCGCGCTCTACAGCTACTTCAAGCCCCCGACGGGCCCCTCCCCGAGGGCCTTCGTCGCCCTGCTGCTCGTCCTCGAATCCGGCACCCTCGCCACCTTCGCCGTCCTCGACCTGCTGCTCTTCTTCCTGGCCTTCGAGATGGTGCTCATCCCGATGTACTTCCTCATCGCCCGCTGGGGCGGTGCCGAACGGCAGGCCGCCGCCTGGAAGTTCATCCTCTACATGCTGCTCGGATCCGTGGTCATGCTGCTCGGCCTGCTGCTCGTCGGGCTGCACGCGGGCACATTCGACATGGTGGCACTCGCCACTGACAACGGCCGTGGACTGAGCACATCCGTGCAGGTCACCGCCGTTCTGGCGATCGGGATCGGGCTCGCGGTCAAGACCCCGATGTGGCCGCTGCACAGCTGGCTCCCGGACGCCCACACCGCCGCCCCGACCGTCGGATCGGTCCTCCTCGCCGGCGTCATGCTCAAGATGGGTACGTACGGGTTCGTCCGTATCGTCCTGCCGGTCGCACCCGACGGGATGCGGACCTTCGCGCCGTACCTCGCCGCGTTGGCCGTCGTCGGCATCATCTACGGCTCCCTGGCCTGCCTCGCCCTCGCCCGGCAGGGCGCGGGCGGCGACCTCAAGCGCCTCATCGCGTACTCCTCCGTCGGCCACATGGGCTTCGTGCTGCTCGGCATCGCGTCCATGACCCCCACCGGCGTCAACGGCGCGCTGTTCGCGAACGTCGCCCACGGCCTCATCACCGGCCTACTGTTCTTCCTGGTCGGAGCGCTCAAGGACCGTTACGGCACCGCCGACCTCGACACCCTCGCCGGGGCCACCGGCGCCGCGCTGTACGGCCGCGCACCTCGCCTCGGCGGCCTGCTCGCCTTCGCCGCCGTCGCCTCGCTCGGCCTGCCCGGCCTCGCCGGATTCTGGGGCGAGATGCTCGCGATGTTCGGCGCCTTCGACCCCGCGCCCGGCCTCAGCCGCCCCGCCTTCGTCACCTTCACGGCGATCGCCTGCTTCGGCACGCTGCTCACCGCCGCGTATCTGCTGATCGTGGTCCGCCGCGTCTGCATGGGCGCGACCCACCGGCCCGCGGGAGCCGAGGGAACGGGCCCGGCACCCGAACTCGCCGACGTCCAGGGCTACGAACTCGCCGCCTGGACCCCGCTCGTCGCCCTCACCGTCCTCGCCGGACTCTGGCCCGCCGTCCTCCTCGGCCTCACCGACCCGGCCGTGCAGAAGCTTCTCGCAGGAGGCAAGTCGTGATCGTGGCCGCTGCCCAGGGCGCCGCCGACAGCGCCGCCAGCCTCGTCCAGTCCGTCGACTGGCTCGCCATCGCGCCCCCGGCCCTCACCGCCGCCGTCGCGCTGATCGTCCTGGTCGCCGACCTCTTCGTCCCACAACGCCGCAAGCCGCTCCTCGGCGCCCTCTCCGTCGCCGGCCTCGTCGCCGCGCTCCTCCTGCTCATCCCGCTCCGCGCCGGCGACCGGTCCACCTTCTGCCTGACGGCCGACGCCGACGTGTGCAGCTACACCGTCGACCACTTCACACTCGTCATCCAGCTCCTGGTGCTCGGCGGCGCGCTGCTCACCGCGCTGCTCTCCGTCACCGAACTCAGCGGCGGCACGAGCGACGGCGCAAGGCGTGGGCAGCTCCCGCCGGGCGAATTCTGGTTCCTGCTGCTCTCCTCGGCGGCCGGCGCCGCCCTCCTGCCCGCCGCCCGCGACCTCGCGACCCTCGTCGTCGCCCTCGAAGTCGCCACCCTCCCCGCCTTCGCGCTGGTCGGCCTCAAGCGCGGCGACCGCCTCTCCTCCGAGGCGGCCCTGAAGTTCTTCCTCTCCTCGGTGACGGCCACCGCCGTCATGCTGCTGGGCGTCAGCTTCGTGTACGCCACCACCGGCACCCTGCATCTCACCGAGATCGCCGGTCGGCTCGACGACGTCCCCGGAAAGTTCGAGACCCTCGCGTCGGCGGGCGTCGCCCTGACCCTCGTCGGCTTCGCCTTCAAGGCCGCCGCCGCGCCCTTCCACTTCTGGGTCCCCGACACCTACGTCGGCGCGCCGCTGCCCATCGCCGCGTACCTCTCCGTCGTCGGCAAGGCCGTCGGATTCTCCGGCCTCGTCCTGGTGACGGTCATCGCCTTCCCGAGCCACTCCGACGTCTGGGGCCCGGCCGTGGCCGTGCTCGCCGCGCTCACCATGACCGTCGGCAACGTCGCGGCGCTCCGCCAGTCGGCCACGCGCGCGTGGAGCGCGGTACGCCTCCTCGCGTGGTCGTCCGTCGCCCAGGCCGGCTATCTGCTGGTGCCGATCGCGGCGGCGGCGTACGCCGGCGCGGACCAGATCGGCTCCACCGTCGCGTACGCCCTGATGTACGCCGTCGTGAACCTCGGCGCCTTCGCCGTCGCCGCCCTGGTCGCCCGTACGAAGCCCCTGAACCGCCTCTCGGACTACCGCGCCCTCGCCTCCGAGCGCCCGCTCGTCGCGCTCGCCATGGGCTTCTTCCTGCTCTGCCTCGCGGGACTGCCGCCCGGCATCGTCGGCCTTTTCGCGAAGGTCACCGTCTTCTCCTCGGCCGTGGACGCGGGGCTCGGCTGGCTGGCCGTGGTGATGGCCGTCAACGTCGTCATCGCGCTCTTCTACTACCTCCAGTGGACGGCGGACCTCTTCCGCGCCCCGGAGACGGCACAGACCCCGCAGACGGCACAGACCCCGGACGCGGCACAGATCCCGGCCACCGAGCCGTCCCTCCAGCCCGTCGGCACCCTCGCCGTCCACCGCGCCCCGGCCCCGGTGCTCGCCGCGATCGGCCTCACCGCCGCCGCCGGTGTCGCCCTGTCGGGAGCACCCCAGCTGGTCCTCCGCTTCGCCGCCGAAAGTCTCTTCTGAGGCCCGCGCCGCCCCCTGGCCCCACCCCACCCGTCCCTCCGTCCGCGCCCGCCGCCACCCGTACGGCGTAGACCCCCGCGCGGGCGCGCCAGGGAACCCGTGACCCTCGCCTGGCGTTGACCAGTGAGGAAGGGTCCACTGGAGAGTGGAGCGACATCACGTAGAGGGTTCCCCTGCCGCACGATTTGGAGGGCGTTCCGTGCACCGCCGGCACAACGGGTTGAGGACCGCCGCACTCCTCGGGGGACTGTCCGCACTCATCATCGTCATCGGCAGCGTCTTCGGCCGGACGGGGCTGATCGTCGCGGTCGTCGTCGCGCTCGGCACGAACGCGTACGCGTACTGGAACAGCGACAGGCTCGCCCTGCGCGCCATGCGCGCGCGCCCGGTCAGCGAGTTCGAGGCGCCGGAGCTGTACCGCATCGTCCGCGAGCTGTCGACGACCGCGCGCCAGCCGATGCCCCGGCTCTACATCTCGCCGACCCAGGCCCCCAACGCGTTCGCCACGGGCCGCAACCCCCGCAACGCGGCCGTCTGTTGTACGGACGGGATCCTGCAGATCCTGAACGAGCAGGAGCTGCGCGGCGTCCTCGGCCATGAGCTGAGCCATGTCTACAACCGCGACATCCTCATCTCCTCGGTCGCCGGCGCCCTCGCCTCGGTCGTCATGTTCCTCGTGAACTTCGCCTGGCTCATCCCCATCGGCCGCTCGGACGACGACGAGGGCCCGGGCATCGTGGGCATGCTGCTGGTGATGCTCCTCGGCCCGCTGGCCGCCTCGGTGATCCAGCTCGCCGTGAGCCGTTCCCGGGAGTACGAGGCGGACGCGTCCGGCGCCCAGCTCACCGGCGACCCACTGGCCCTCGCGAGCGCCCTGCGCAAGCTCGAAGCCGGTACGAAGCAGCTACCGCTGCCGCCCGAGCCCCGGATCGAGACAGCGAGTCATCTGATGATCGCTAACCCGTTCCGGCCTGGGCAGGGTGTATCGAGACTGTTCTCCACGCATCCGCCGATGGCGGAGCGCATCGCCCGACTCGAGCAGATGGCAGGTGGCCGTCCATGAAGACAATCCTCAACATCATCTGGCTGTTCCTGAGCGGCTTCTGGCTGTTCCTCGGTTACATGTTCGCCGGACTGCTCCTGTGCATCACCGTCATCGGCATCCCCTTCGGGGTGGCCGCGTTCCGGATCGCCCGTTACGCGCTGTGGCCGTTCGGCTATACGACGGTGGAGCGCCGCGACGCGGGATCACCCTCGTTCGTCGCCAACGTGCTGTGGCTGGTCCTGGCCGGCTGGTGGCTCGCCCTCGGCCATATCTTCACCGGTATCGCGCTCTGCGTGACGATCATCGGCATCCCGCTGGGCATCGCCAACTTCAAGCTGATCCCGGTCTCGCTGCTGCCCTTCGGCCGCGACATCGTCCGTACGGACGAGGCGTTCGCGGGCTGGTGACCTCAGCGGCGTCGTACGGCGTACACGGCCGCTCCCAGCAGCAGCACGGCCGCCCCGGCCACGACGGACGGGGCGGGCAGCGCGAGGGCCAGCACGACACAGCCCACGAGCCCGACCGCCGCCCGTACGCGCACCCGGAACCGTACGCCCGCCCCGTCCGAACCGAGCGTCCACGCGGAGGCGTTGGCGATCGCGTAGTACGCCAGCACCCCGAACGACGAGAAGCCGATCGCCCCGCGCACGTCCACGGTCGCCGCCAGCACGGCCACGACCGCGCCCACCGCCACCTCCGCGTGGTGCGGCACCTGAAAGCGGGGATGCACGGCGGCCAGCCCGCGCGGCAGGTGCCCGTCCCGCGCCATCGCCAGCGTCGTACGGGAGACCCCGAGGATCAGGGCCAGCAGTGCCCCCAGTGCCGCGGCGGCGGCCCCGACACGCACCACGGGCACCAGCCAGGACGCCCCGGCGGCCCGTACGGCATCGGCCAGGGGAGCCGCTGAGCGCCCCAACTCCCCGGCGCCGAGGACCGAGAGCACCGCCACCGCCACGCACGCGTACACGGCCAGCACGAGGCCGAGGGCCAGGGGGACGGCGCGCGGGATCGTACGGGCCGGGTCACGCACCTCCTCGCCGAGCGTGGTGATGCGGGCGTACCCGGCGAAGGCGAAGAAGAGCAGCCCGGCGGCCTGCGACACCCCCCGCGCGGTCCCCTGGACCGAACCCGGGTCCGCCTCCGTACCGAGGCCGAGGCCGAGCCGCCCCGCGTCGGCCGCGTCCGAGCTGAGCGACACCACCACGACGGCGGCGAGGACGCCCAGCACCACGGCCACGATCACCCGCGTCAGCGTCGCCGACTTCCGCACGCCCCCGTAGTTCACGGCGGTCAGGACCACCACCGCGGCGACCGCCACCGCGTGCGCCTGCCCCGGCCACACGTACGTCCCGACCGTCAGCGCCATCGCCGCGCACGAGGCGGTCTTGCCGACCACGAACGCCCAGCCCGCCAGCCAGCCCCAGAACGGCCCCAGGCGCTCCCGGCCGTACACGTATGTCCCGCCCGAGGCCGGGTAGTGGACCGCCAGCCGGGCCGACGACATCGCGTTGCAGTACGCCACCAGGGCGGCCACCGCCAGCCCCCACAGCAGGCCGGTCCCGGCCGCCCCGGCCGCCGGCCCGAGCGCGACGAAGACCCCGGCCCCGAGCATCGCCCCCAGCCCGACGACCACGGCATCGAAGACGCCCAGCGTGCGACGCAGCTGCTGTTTCATACGCCGCACGCTACCGATCTCCGCAACCGCGCCCCGCCCGTAGGGCGTCTTCCCGTACAACACCGCACGAAAGGCAGGTTCACGGCATGACCATCATCGGCTGGCTCGTCCTCGGACTCCTCGCCGGAGCCGTCGCCAAGATCCTGCTGCCCGGCCGGGACCCGGGTGGCCTGGTCGGCACGACCCTCATCGGTATCGCGGGCGCCTTCATCGGCGGCTGGATATCGTCCCGCTGGCTGGACCGCCCGATCACCAGCGACTTCTACGACGGCGCCACCTGGGCGGCGGCGATCGGCGGCTCACTGGTGCTGCTGATCATCTACCGCCTCCTCTTCGGTCACTCCCGCTCCCGCTGACACGGCTCAGCCGCCGAGCCCGGTCTCGCGCAGCGTGATGTTCAGCCGCCCGGCGCGCATCCCGCTCGCCGGGTCGGCGGTCCCCGGACACACCTTGGGGACGCCGTGGAACGCGAACCGGGAGGGCCCGCCGAAGACGAAGAGATCGCCGGACACCAACTCGACATCCGTATAAGGACGCGTCCGCGTCCGCGTGTTGCCGAAGCGGAAGACACAACTGTCCCCGATGCTCAGCGACACCACGGGCGCCCCGGACTTCTCGTCCTTGTCCTGGTGCATGCCCATCGTGGCCGCGCCTTCGTAGAAGTTGACCAGCGCGGTGTCCGGCGCGTAGCCGGCCCCGGCGCCCTCCCCGTACGCCTCGTCGACCGCCGCGCGCCCCAACTCCCCAAGCCACGCGGGGAACGCCGCGACCCGCTCGCCGTTCACATCCCCGGCGGTACGCGTGTAGCGGTACGGCTGCCAGTGCCACCCCAGACAGACCGTCCGCACGGACATCACGCCCCCGTTGGGCAGGGTGGTGTGCCGCATGGGCACGGGCCCCCGCGCCCACCCCCGGCACGCCTCCACCAACTCCCGCTGCCGCGCGACCCCCAGCCACCCGGGCACATGCACGGCCCCGTCACCGACAACGGCCCGCACCCGCGGAAACAACGCCTCACCCATGTCCGTACCGCCACTCCAGTGTGAGCGCCGTCGTTTGCCGACCCGCGGCCGTTGGACACGACCCTGAGGGTCCCGGAACGACGCGTCCCGCGCGGTCACTCATCCGTCTCCCAGAGGCCGCGGGTGCCGAGGGAGACTTTGGGAAGCTCCTGGTCGTCTCTCTCTGCCTCGAAGAAGTCCAGCTCCGTGGGGTCCAGGTCCAACGCCACGCAGACCTCCTCATGGAGCACGACGAAGGCCATGAACCTCTCGTTCTCCCAGTCCTCGTAGTCGTCCCTGCCGCTCCCGCTGAAGACGGAAAGCTTGAGATCGAACACGTCGTCCGCCCAGTTTCGGTACCAGTCGAAGACGTAGTCCGCCGCTTCGCCGACGCCCTCATCCCCCAGTTCGCCCAGCTTGTCGGTGGCCACGCGGGCGACGGACGCCGCCCTTCGGCACCCTTGCAGATTGCCGGTCGGAAAGCCGTGGGAGGAGTACCCCACTGCCAAGATCAGGTCGGAGATGGACTTGTGCCATCCAGTGATCTCGCTCTGGAACAGCCGGTACGCCCGGATGAGACCGGCTCTCGGTGAAGGATCCTCCGGCGCCACGCGGTTGGGGTCCGAGAGCCGCAGCAGCTCCTTGTAGCGGAACATGGCCTGGCGGTCGATGTCTCCGCGATCGAAGCGGGTGTGACAGTTCGGGCACAGGACAACCATGTTGTGGAAATCGTGCCTCTGGACACGGTGCCAGGGCACGATGTGCGCGATCTCCAGAGGAGCCGCGCGGCACGTCGGTATCGCGCACCGGTGGCCCGCCTCGACGAAGAGCTGCCGGGCTAACGGTCGAGGCACCTTGGTGCGGTTCGTGGCCATGCGAAAAGCGTAGTAGGTGCCACCGACAGTGCGGCCGGGCACCGCGGGACCTCACTTTCGGCCGAATGAGAGTAGTGGCTGGAGGGCAGGCAGTCTCGATGCGGTCCCGACGTCGCTCGCTTGCTCACGAGCGGCCGGACCGACGCGATCAAGTGCACGAACTGGGCGCACCTCTGGGGCGCATGGGGATCAGGGCGAACAGGGCCCTAGCGAAGGCGCACGGCGAGGCGTATGCGGCATGGGGCCAGCGCGCCCGGCCGGACAGGGCAGGAGCTCACCCTTGTCCAGGTGCCGGACCGAGAGAGCACGCACGACCTGCGCCACTTCTACGCCTCGGCGCTCGTCAAGCACGGGGAGAGCGTGAAGACGGTGCGGCGCCGACTCGGTCACCAGAAGCCATCCATCGTGCTCGATACGTCCACGCAACTGGTGGCCAGACGAGGAGGACACAACGCGGGCCGCGATCGAGGCGGTCCTCGGCGATGTGCCCGCGTTGTGTCCCCCAGCCCGACTCACTTCCGGTTGGTGCAGGTCAGGCGCACGTATCAGCGGTAGTTCACGTACTGCAGCGCGAAGTCGAAGTCCTGCCCCTTCAACAGCGCCTGCACGGACTGGAGATCGTCCCGGCTCTTCGAGCTGACCCGCAGCTCGTCGCCCTGCACGAGCGCCTTGACGCCCTTGGGGCCCTCATCGCGGATGATCTTGGCGACCTTCTTCGCGTTCTCCTGGGAGATGCCCTCCTCGATGGAGGCGAAGATCTTGTACTCCCTGCCGGACTGCTGCGGCTCGCCCGCGTCCAGCGCCTTCAGCGAGATGCCCCGCTTGATCAGCTTGGACTGGAAGACGTCGAGGATCGCCTTGACCCGCTCCTCGCTGGTGGCCTCCATGAGGATCTTCTCGCCGGACCAGGCGATCGAGGCTCCGACGTTCTTGAAGTCGTACCGCTGGGAGACCTCCTTCGCGGTCTGGTTGAGGGCGTTGTCGACCTCCTGCCGCTCGACCTTCGAGACGATGTCGAAACTGGAGTCGGCCATGTCCTGTGGCTCCTTGTATCGGGTACTGGAAAGGGTGCCGCGACTCTCGCCGCGACCGATGCCGAAATTCAGGCCGTGCTCCCGGCCCGCTCCCGCAAAGCCTAGTCATCTCCCCCCTCTTCCGGCCTGATCAATCCGGTGGCGGAGCACCCCCACGCATCGGGTATCGTTTACGTCGTTGCCACGGAGCAGCGCCCACAGCGCCCATCCCGCAGCGACATCCCATGGCGGTGTGCCCGAGTGGCCAATGGGAGCGGACTGTAAATCCGCCGGCTTAGCCTTCCCAGGTTCGAATCCTGGCGCCGCCACACGGAAATGATGGCCCCCGGCCTGCGGAGACGCAGACCGGGGGCCATCTTCGTATCCTCAGACCGCCGACGCCGCGTTCTTCACCGCGTCCGCGACCGGCACCGTGCCGCTGATCAGCTCCAGCGTCAGGCCCGCCGTCGCCGGTGACTCCACCAACTCCGCCAGTGTCGCGGCCACATCGTCCCGTGGCACCGGGCCACGGCCCGTCGACGGCGCCAGGTTCACCAGGCCCGTGCCCGCGTCGTTCGTCAGCATTCCCGGGCGCAGCACCGTCGTGTCGAGCCCCTCCTTGGACAGGACGTACGCGTCCGCCGCGCCCTTGGCCCGCAGGTAGTGGTCGAAGATGTCGTCGCCCTCGTGGTCCGGGTCGGCGCCCATGGACGAGACGATCACATAGCGCCGTACGCCCGCCCGCTGCGCCGCGTCGGCGAAGAGGACCGCCGCGCCCCGGTCGACGGTGTCCTTGCGCTCCGTGGAGCTGCCCGGTCCCGCCCCGGCCGCGAAGACCGCCACGTCCGCGCCCTCCAGCGCCGCGGCGGCCTCGTCCGGCGAGGCCGACTCCAGGTCGAGTACGACGGCTTCGGCGCCCGCCTCCCTCAGCGCCTCCGTCTGTTCGGGTTTGCGGATGATGCCCGCGACCTCGTGTTCGCGCGCGGCGAGCAACCGCTCCAGCCGCAGCGCGATCTGACCGTGTCCTCCGGCGATGACAATTCGCATGGTCACGACCGTACGTCCGACGGGCCGTCACCGCTCACGCACCACCTCCGTAAGAGGCGTGATCCGCGCGGCCTACGGCGCCGACTCGGGCCGCCCCTGCCGCCCCTGTCGCGGGAGGTCCAGCGCCACGGCCACCGCCGAGTCGCAGTACTCCCGTACGGCGTTCGTCCGGGCCACCACCCGGCCCCGGTGGATGACGATCCTGCTGTACGCCAGCGACAGCACCCCCTCCAGCCGCTCCCCGCGCACCGCCAGCAACTCGGCGGGAAACCCCGCCTCCACCCGTACCTCCGGCAGCCGCATGGCCTCCCGCGCGACCGTGCTCACCGCTTCGTACGCCTCCGCCGCACGCAGTCCTCCTTGGGAGGCCAGCAGATACGCCGCCTCCAGCGGATCCCCGCGCCCCACCGGGTTCGCCACGTCCCGTACGGCCCCGCTGCCGGCCGCCACCCGCACACCGGCGGCACGCAGCAGCCGTACGGGCGCCATGCCCCGCTGCTCGACACCGCCGCAGCCGCCCTGGGGCAGACAGACGACCGTCACGCCCGCCGCCGCCAACTGGTCGGCCGCCCGGCCCGCGGCGTCCGCCGGCAGCCGGGACAGACCGGCACAGGGCCCGATCGAGACGCCGGGCCGCAGCCCGCCCGCCATCGCCGCGAGACGCGCCAGCCGGGCCGGGTCGCCACCGTCCGTATGGAGGTCGACGGGACAGCCGTGCTCGGCGGCGACGCTCAGCACCGCTTCCACGTACCCGGTCGGATCGGGGTCGAGGTCGGGGCAGCCGCCCACCACCCCCGCGCCCATCTTCACCGCGTCGCGCAGCATCGCGAGCCCGTCGGCCCCAGCGACCCCGGTCAGCAGGCGCGGTACGGCGACGACCGTCAGATCGCCGAGCCCGCGCAGCGAACGCCGCGCCTGGAGCACGGCCCCCAGCGGGGCCAACTCCTGCGCGTCACCGATCCGCACATGCGTACGCAGCGTGGTCGCGCCGTGTCCGACCTGGAGCAGCGCGGCCTCGGTCGCGCGGCGCTGGACGTCGTCGGGGTCGTACGACACGGGCCCGTCCGACGTCACGGCGCTCAGCGCGGTGTCGCTGTGCGCGTGCGGTTCGGCGGGGGCGGGCAGGAGCAGATGCCCGTCGAGGTCCACGCACGCGCCGAGCGCGGTGAGACTGCCGGCGGTGCCGACGGCCTCGATACGGCCGCCGCTCAGCCGTACGTCGACGACCCGGCCGTCGGTGAGCCGGGCCCCGCGCAGCAGCAGCGCGGTGGCGTTCGCCGTGGCGCCGTGTGACGGCTGCGGCTGGCTGTCGGGCATCGTGCTCCTGGGCTGGGTGGCTCTGACGTGCAAGATCACGCGGCGTGCGTCGAGCCTAGAGGCGCCCCGGGCGGGCTTCGAGGAGGAAGGGAATAGTCATACCGGCGTGGCTTTCTGTGGTGTACAGAGCGCCTTCCGCCCCCGTGCGCGGGCCCCTCACCGAGGCCCCCCAACGCCCGTGCCGCACCCTCGCCGCGCCCTCCCAACGCCCGCCCGGCACCCGCCCCGAGACGGAAGGGACAGGTGGGACGAGAGCCGGACGAGAGACCGGGAAACGGATTTGGGCGATCGGCGACGGACCGTGTAATGTCTTCATCGCTCGCCCCAATAGCTCAGTCGGTAGAGCGTCTCCATGGTAAGGAGAAGGTCTACGGTTCGATTCCGTATTGGGGCTCTGGTGTACGGCGCTCCTCGCCCTCGGGCGAGGGGATCCGACATCACAGCGGTGTAGCTCAGTCGGTAGAGCAAGCGGCTCATAATCGCTGTGTCACCGGTTCAAGTCCGGTCACCGCTACACACGGTAGCCGATGGTGGGGGCGATCCTTCGATCGGCTACTCTTTTATGCGTTAACCCGTCAATCTGTCCAGGAGCACTCACGTGGCTGCCACCGACGTCCGCCCGAAGATCACGCTGGCCTGCGTGGAGTGCAAGGAGCGGAACTACATCACCAAGAAGAACCGGCGTAACAACCCGGACCGTCTTGAGATGAAGAAGCACTGCCCTCGTTGCAACTCGCACACGGCTCACCGCGAAACGCGCTGAACCAGGCTCGTACCCGAGGCCGTCCCCTTAACGGGGGGCGGCCTCGTGTCGTTTGCCGTGCCCGATCCATAGTTGTGCACCATTCATCAGGGCAGTCTCATCAGGAGGGAACGAGTCCATGGCGCTCGACCAGTCCTTCGTTGGGCGGACCTATCCGCCGACCGAGCCGTACGAGGTCGGCCGGGAGAAGATCCGCGAGTTCGCCGAGGCGGTGGGCGACGCCAATCCCGCGTACGCCGATCCGGACGCGGCGAAGGCCCTCGGCCACCTCGATGTGATCGCCCCGCCGACCTTCGTCTTCGCGATCACCTTCAAGGCGGCGCGCGACGTCATCGCCGATCCGCAGCTCGGTCTCGACTACAGCCGGGTCGTGCACGGCGACCAGAAGTTCGCGTACACCCGTCCTGTGCGGGCCGGCGACCGGCTGACGGTCACCTCGACCATCGAGGGCATCAAGTCCATGGCGGGGAACGACATCCTCGACGTCCGCGGCGAGGTGCACGACGAGGCGGGCGCGCACGTCGTGACCGCGTGGACCAAGCTGGTGGCGCGCGGCGCCGAGGAGGGGGAGTGATGACGGTGGCCACGCAGATCACCTACGCGGACGTCGAGGTCGGCACGGAGCTGCCGACCGGGACGTTCCCGGTGACGCGCGACACCCTGGTGCGGTACGCGGGCGCGTCCGGGGACTTCAACCCGATCCACTGGAACGAGAAGTTCGCCCTGGAGGTCGGGTTGCCCGACGTCATCGCGCACGGCATGTTCACCATGGCCGAGGCGGCGCGGGTGGTGACCGACTGGGTGGGGGACCCGGGGGCCGTCGTCGAGTACGGCGTCCGCTTCACCAGGCCCGTCGTGGTGCCCAACGACGGGACGGGCGCGGTCATCGAGGTGACCGCCAAGGTCGGCGCCAAGCTCGACGACAACCGCGTGCGGGTGGATCTGACGGCGACCAGCGAGGGCAAGAAGGTGCTGGGGATGTCCCGCGCCGTCGTCCAGCTGGCCTGAGTCGATCCCTGAGCGTCCGATGCCGGGCGGCCCCGCGCGAGGGGCCGCCC